>SVNW01000065.1 GCA_015066745.1 Ruminococcus sp.
AATTGATTATTGATTGCACCTGTTCCTTTGGAATTCTAAGTTCCTGAGATATACGTTCTGCGTTATAGCCCTGCATAAAAAGTTTAAAGATTTTTTTCGTTTCTTCTATGCCTTCCGCTCGCCCCTCAGCCCTCGAAACTTCCAGGTCTGTTATCCTGTCATAAAGCGCAAGTTCTCTTCGTCTGGCAAGTTCTTTCATCTTTTCGTCTGCACTCATTTCACGCAAGATGAGTACTGCTTCCTGTATTTCTTTTACGTTTGTCTGTTCAAGCATTTCAAGGTCACCTTCCGTTTCTGCGTTTATCAGTTGCATCCAGAGTTGCATTTTGTTACTTGTATCCGGTTTTTTATTTATTTTTCCAAGTTCAAAAAAATGTATCGCAAGCTTATCTGTCAGAAGTGTATGTCTTTTCTTCTCCATTACCTGAAAATGCGAATGAAAATCTGTCAATTATAGTTTTCAGTCAATTATTGATTGCACCTGTTCCTTTGGAATTCTAAGTTCCTGAGATATACGTTCTGCGTTATAGCCCTGCATAAAAAGTTTAAAGATTTTTTTCGTTTCTTCTATGCCTTCCGCTTTACCTTTTTGCATTCCCTTTTGCATTCCCTTTTGCATTCCTTTTTGCATTCCTTCTTCCAGTCCTTCCGCTCGTCCCTCTGCCCTCGAAACTTCCAGGTCTGTTATCCTGTCATAAAGCGCAAGTTCTCTTCGTCTGGCAAGTTCTTTCATCTTTTCATCTGCACTCATTTCACGTAAGATAAGTACTGCTTCCTGTATTTCTTTTACGTTTGTCTGTTCAAGCATTTCAAGGTCACCTTCCGTTTCTGCGTTTATCAGTTGCATCCAGAGTTGCATTTTGTTACTTGTATCCGGCTTTTTATTTATTTTTCCAAGTTCAAAAAAATGTATCGCAAGCTTATCTGTCAGAAGTGTATGTCTTTTCTTCTCCATTACCTGAAAATGCGAATGAAAATCTGTTGTATCCTCAAACATATTGAAATTTATTATGTTTATACAGATTGTCTGTGGTAACTTATCATAGCTTTCCCCGCTTTTCAGATTTCCCGAATACAGCTTTGACCAGTAGAACAATGTGCGGTTGGCGAATGATTTTTCATTACATATCTGCATTTCTATATTTATCTGCTTTTCGCCAACGTTCATTAAAATATCAAGTCGGCTGAATTTATCGTCGATATCTTCAGGTAAAAGCTCAACATTATCCATTGTTATTCCGGTGATTGAATTTTCGGGTAGTTCAAGTACACTTTCAAGGAATTTTCTTAAAGTGTTTTCGTTTTTCTTGTTTGCAAACATTTTCTTGAAGATTACATCAAGTTTTAGTTTTACTATTTTTGTATCTGACGGCATTTGTAACACCCCATTTTATGACGTTGTTTTCTTAAGTTTATTATATCATATGCAAATTCAAAATTCAATTGGCATTGCTATAACTCATATAACTATCATCTTTCCAAACTATAGTCTGTCCGCTTTCTGCAAATTGGGATTTGTTTTATTGTTCTCCCACTTAAATCCCACATTTTATAACAACCCCTATTCCACCGATCACACGCACAACTTCTTGTGATTTTCCGGCAATAATACACCCACAGCGACCGACCTGTTCACGCCATATTCTCTCTGATTTTTCAATTGGCACTATTCCGCACCCTATTTCATTTATAATCACTACCGTATCACTGTTTTCACTGCATAACTGCTCTGTAAATTCCATCGGTTCAACTCCGTTATCAATGAGCCTTTTTACAAGCAGATGATAATTAACTATGCACTTCGCACCAAAAACCTCGTCAAATCCGCATTTTTCACCGTCTTTTATATTCTCTGCCAAAATACCGAAATTATGGACTGCATACGATGTCTTTCCCTGAAAAGCTCCGCCTGTTATCATTTTCATGAGATCACCTCCAAAAATTTCTCGCCAACAACAACAAACGCAAGTATTACTATTTCGCACACCTGCAAAAACCACCCTGCTGTATCACCTGTTATTCCGCCAAAATTTTTATACGATGATAATCTGTAATACACAAGTGCCACCAATGCCCCGCAAACCGCAAATATACCAAGAACCAGATTGCTGACTGCCATAAACACAAATGTACCTATAAACAACATCACCAATACAAAAATCGTCACCGTTCTATGAGCCGGCATAGCAAAACTCTGCAATGTTCCGTCTTTTTTTGCCCCTCTGAATGTAACCGCTGAAAATGCACTAAGCGTCCTCGAAAGTACATAACCACACGCAACAATAACTGTACCGCTTCCGCTTAATTCATACATAAGAGCTAACTGCAAAAGAAAATAACTGCAAAGATAAATAACCGCAAACGCCCCGATATGTGAATCACTCATTATACCCAATTTCTTATCACGATCGCCAAATGACGATTTTGCATCGTTTACATCACAAAATCCGTCAAGGTGTATTCCGCCTGTAACCACTACCGGAATCAGCACCGACACCGCTGATTCAAGAAAACGGCTTATATCTGCAATACCGCATAAATACTGCCACAGAACAAATATTCCGCCGATAATCACACCGACAAGAGGAAAAAAACAAAGGCTGTAACGACGATTTTCCTCTTTCCACTCCACCATCGGAACCGGTATCCTTGAATACATAAGAAATGCACTTAACATTGACCTGAAAATCATCATACATCACCCTTCACTGCAACCGGTATGCCATATACACATTCTGTAACCACATCTGCAAAAGCAGAGATACGGCTGTTTATCTCACCCATTGCCTTTATATATTCCATAGTACCACTTTCGTACTCTATTCCGTCTGAGAAAACTTCATTTGTTACTATCACCAGCAATCCGGCACGTTCCGACAGTTTTCTTATTCCGCTCACTATCCTGCTTACAGGATCTTCAACAGCGCTGTCTGAAAACATCTCATTTGCACACAAATTCCCTATACATTCGATAAGCACCGCACTTTGTAAGGAAATTTCCGCCTTTTCTATATCAGTATACTGTTCCAGAGTCAAAAAACCTTTTCCTTCACGCATTTTCCGGTGCCTTTCTATAGCCAGATGTGCCTCTTCTCCAAAAGGTT
The DNA here is from genome assembly GCA_015066745.1 of Ruminococcus sp. Classification (GTDB taxonomy): domain Bacteria; phylum Bacillota; class Clostridia; order Oscillospirales; family Ruminococcaceae; genus HUN007. The sequence continues at coordinate 3,105 of SVNW01000065.1, forward strand.
GCATAGTAGCTATATAATATTTTTTATCAATGCCCGACTTTGAAATAATATCCTCTGCATATCGGGATTTTCCGCATTTCGAGCCACCACTAACAAGTACTGTCATTAAAATTTTTCATACCTTTCGATAGAAATATCTTCAAAACGGTGTGCACTGTTGTAAACAGCAAGCGCCCCGTCAAGAAGTGGTAAAAGCATTATTCCGCCTGTTCCCTCACCAAGTCGCATATTGGCAGTTATAACAGGGCAAAGCCCCAGCTTTTCAAGCAGAAGTTTTCCGGCAGGCTCCCCTGAAACATGACTTGCGAGCATATACCCTTTGCAAAGCGGATTTATCATAGACGCAAGAAGAGCAGAAACCGCCGAGATTACACCATCTATAACAACAGGAACATGATAATACGCACCACCAAGAAAAAGCCCGACCATACCGGCTATGTCATATCCGCCTATTTTTGACAGAAGTTCGATTGGTTTGTTCTTATCAACATTATTTACTCTTAACGCCCTTTTTATCACTTCTATCTTCCGAACAAGTCCGTCATCACTAAGACCTGCACCTCTGCCTGTAACAACTTCGGGAGAAACACCCAAAAGCACGGAAGAAAGAGCAGATGCGGTAGTAGTGTTGCCTATTCCCATTTCTCCGGTGATTATTATACGTACATTATCATTCTTTAAGTCCCTGACTATATCCATACCGTGTACTATAGCCTGACAAGCCTGTTCTTCTGTCATTGCCCTGCCTGTAGCGATATTATCCGTACCATATGCGACTTTTTTATTTATTATTTTGTTATTTTGCATATCACACGCTATTGCAATATCTACTGTGATCACTTGTGTATTGTAAACTTCTGCAAGTTTATTGATATTTGAGTTTCCGTCTGCTATTTCCATTGCGCATATTGCAGTTACCGAACTGTCAGACTGAGTCACACCTTCGCATACAACACCGTTATCTGCACACATGACCACTACAGCCCTCTTGTCTATATTTATATCAAATTCACCATACACTGATGCTATACGTGCAATATTTTCTTCAAGAATTCCAAGACTGCCAAGTGGCTTGGCAACACTGTCCCAACGCTCTTTTGCCTTAAAAAAAGCTTTCATATCAACAGGTGTTATATCATATACTCTCTTCATATCTTCCTCCGTACAAAGCACACTTTTTCACAAATCCTATTATCTTATCGGGAGCAGAATAATAATAAATATGCGGAAATCCGGCATACAGACTATCACTGACATTTACACATTCCCAACTGCGTCCGTCTGATTTCCTTGCAGTAAAATCCTCTCCGCACATAGAACTGTCCCAGTAATGAAACTCATGTGCTTTAAGATTTTCACCCTCACTGCAGATCAAACAGTCTTTTTTGGCATAAAGCGTAACATATCCAAATCTCTGCAATCTGTCAAGCGGATACGCCCTTGCATCAAGAACACCTGCCATTGAAAACACATTTCCGCTCTTGTCCTCTATAGAGCGATGAAGATACATAAATCCTCCGCACTCTGCTATTGTCGGAATTCCGTCATTTATCCTTTTATAAATATCAGAAAGCATGCTTTTATTTTTCGACAATTTGTCCGCATATAATTCGGGATAACCACCACTTAAAATCAAGCCACAGGCATCTTCCGGAATTTTTTCATCGTCAAGAGGAGAAAAATATTTTATCCTGCACCCGACAGATTCAAGAAAAGAAATATTATCCCTGTAAATAAAACAAAAAGCCTTATCCTTTGCCACCGCAATAACAGGCGCATTCTTAACTCTTTCTAGCTTGTTATAGCTGTAAGACGGCTTAACGCTTTCTGACTTTTCTATGATTTTATCAATAAGAATATATTTCTCTGCCAGTTCTCCAAGCCTTTTCATCTTTTCTTTAATATCTGTTATCTCATCTGCTGTAACCAGACCAAGATGACGGCTTTCGATAATCTCTTTGTGAAGTGGCATATATCCAAAATACTCCGTACCGAGTTCCTCACAGATTTGTTGTGCAAGTCCTGTCAGCTTTTGCGGTAACCGATTGAAAATAAATCCGGATATGTTATTTTTCCTGTAACTTAAAAATCCCTTTAAAACCGCTCCGAGCGAATCGCTCATACCCTTGCAGTCAACAACTATTATCGCCGGTGTCTGCGTAATCTCAGAAACCGAATAAGCCGAACCCCTGCCATTTGCACCGTCATAAAAGCCCATGACACCTTCTATAATAGAAATATCCGCCTCTTCACTATTATTCACCAAAAGATACTTCAATGTGTCATCATCACAAAAAAAGCTGTCAAGATTGTGTGACAATGTTCCTATTATTTTCTCATGAAACATCGGATCAATGTAATCAGGACCGCATTTAAACGATACTGTCCTGAGTTTTCTTGATTTTAAAGCCTGTAGCAGTGCGCAAGTAACTGTAGTCTTTCCGCACCCGCTATGTGTACCGCCTATGATTACTTTTCTCAAACCATTTCTCCTCTTATTATAAATACAGGATTTTTTGCACTGAACATTGTGTGCGAACCACGCTTTATCATATCAGTAACAGCAAGCTGAACCACATCGTATTTCATGTCCAGATATTCCATTTCTCTGCGTGTTTCTTCAAGAGTTTCAAGCGATACTGCCGTAATAACAAATCGTGTATACGGATTTTTCCTTAGTGCTATATCCATGATGCCACCAACTTCTCCGCAAGAACCTCCTATAAATACCTTGTCCGGCTTTGGAAAACTCTCAAGACACTGCGGTGCTCTCCCCTCACTTACTTCAATATTGTCACACCCAAATTCTATGCTGTTTTTCCTTGTAAGCTCCACTGCCTCTTTGTTTAGGTCAACCGAACACACTTTCCCTTCATAGCAGTTAAGAGCCATCTCAACAGATACCGCTCCTGTACCACAACCAACATCCCAGCACACATCTGCAGGAAGAACAGCAAGTTTTGAAACAGCCGAGATCCTTATTTCCGATTTTGACATAGGTACATCAGAACGTATAAATTTTTCATCAGGTATCCCATGAGGAATACTGCGTTCATACTCATGATTTACACAAACCATCACCGCAAGCTTCCCGGTTTTCAAATCTGTAAATTCATGAGCCTTGCCCGATAATATTTTTTCATCTTCATAACCTAAGTTTTCTCCGATAAAAACTTCCGTATCACCCATCTTGTAGTCACAAAGACGACTGCATATATCTGACGGCGTTACTTCACCTCCGAGAAGAAAAAAACAGTACTCATTTCTGCATACGCTTCTTATGATGTTTGACTTTTCTCCATGCAGGCTTATAAATTTCATATTTTGCCATGGTATACCTGTTTTCGAAGAAAAATAAACCGGTGAAGAAATTCCACTGATGATTTCCGTATCAAACTCTTTAAGTTCATGTATAAGCTTTGACGCACCGCTGTAAAATCCGACATCTCCCGAAAACAGAACAGTTACTGTATCACAGCTACTTTGAAGAAGAATTTTTCTGATTTCCTCTGCACGCCATTCCTCGACAAATTTCTTACCATATTTACAAAAAGGTTCAAGCACTCTCTTTGAGCCGATAAGCAAATCTGAGGACTCTATTGCTTTTTCTGCCTGTACAGTAAGAGTCTGTATTCCTTCCATTCCTATTCCCGCTATATATACCTTCAAAGTAATTCCTCCATTATCTGCTCTAATGTATAACCTGTTTCCACAGGTCTTTTAAGAGTTACCAGTTCTATTCCGCATTCCTCTGTCGCTCCGACTTTTTCGGGATAACCACCTCTTAATCCACTGTCTTTGGTAAGAAGAATCTTTGCATTGCTCATCTTTATATGACATATATTCTGTGCTACAGAAAAAGGTCCTTTTCCCATAATCATACGCTCCTTTGAAAATCCGAGACTTTCACAATACTCTGCTATTTTGTCAGCTTCAAGTACCCTTATCCATACACGTTCACTGTAATTATGTACATTTTTAAGCAAAGGAAGTTCCTTGCTTCCAAGCGTACTGAGAATTACTTTATCATTTGAATTCAGATAAGCTATGAGTTCATCATGATCATTTACGCATACTCCTGATACAATATCACTTTCTTCCCGACAAACACGATAATACAACACATTGCACAACTTACATGACTTCTTTATATTTGCAGTAGCCTCCAGTGCATAAGGGTGTGTAGCATCTATAACTTTTTTATAATTACCGTCAAAAATCATTTTCTGCATCTGACAAGCATCAAGCTTTCCTGTTATTACTTTTATTTTATCTGACCCGTCAATAAGCTCCGCTCCGTACTGAGAAGTAACGCAGACCGTAGCTTCCAGATTGTTTTCGTCACAAAATGAGGCGAGCAACCTTCCCTCTGTTGTCCCTCCAAATATAAGTATTTCAGACATCTCTGTATCCTCTTGGTGTTACCATCTTTCCGTTTATTATCCTTGTCTGCGAATTTCCTACAAATACAGTCGTAAACATATCCACACAACAGTCTTTTAATTCTCCAAGCGTAAGAATACGGCTTTCCTCTTCTTTTCTTCCTATATTGCGTACATATCCGCACACTGTATCTTCATTCTTATACTGTAACATGATCTCACAGGCTTTTTTCAGATAATCACTGCGTTTTTTTGATGACGGATTGTACAGAACTATTGTAAAATCAGCCTCTGACGCACATCTGAGACGACATTCTATTTTTTCATACGGCGTAAGCAGATCAGAAAGACTTATAACCGCAAAATCATGTGTAAGCGGTGCTCCAAGTACCGCATTTCCGCTAAGTGCCGCCGTCACGCCTGCAACAGGAACTATTTTTACCTGAGGATATCCGTCTGACATCTGATATGCAAGTCCTGCCATTCCATAAACAGTACTGTCACCACTGCAAATCAGTGAAACTGTACATTCACAGGCTTTTTCAAGTGCATATCTCACTCTTTCTCTCTCCTGCATCATAGGTGTACTGAAAAACTCTTTTTCCGGAAAAATCTCTTTCATAAGGTCCGCATAAACAGTATATCCTACAATAATATCGCTTGAAAGTATCGCATTTTCAGCTTCAATTGTCATTCCTTCATGACTTCCTCCGCCAAATCCTACTATGTAAAGTGTCATAAAATTTTCCTCTCAAAATCAATTTCTACCGGCATTTCTGCCACCGCCACCGTAACACCATACGCCACATATTTTTTTATAACGAGCTTGCCTCCGCTATGCTTTACCGCACTTCTCTCACAAACATTGTCAGTTCCTGTTACCGATTTTACAAAATCAGAAACAGTAAACTCTCCTTTGGTTTCCATTAGTTGCTGTGACGTATATGTGTGCATGTCAAACCTGTTTTTCTCACAAAATTCTGTAAGACCTTTTTCATCAGCCTTTATATCTATAGTAGCCACTGCGCATATACGTGATGTGCAGATATTATTTTTCAAAAACGCTTCCTTTACGCATTTTTCTATTTTTTCACACTCTGTACCACGCTTACAGCCTATTCCGACAACAAGATTTTTCGGAACAAGTCGCAGCGTGATTTCAAAAGGAGAGTCAGAGTTATTTTCGCCTATATATATACCATATCTGAAATCTGTCCCGGCTTTTACTTCATTGGGAAGATTCTTATACGGATACTCACTTAACAAACCTGTTTTTTCTCCACTTAACACTGCAACAGCTATTTTCTTTGCAGTTTCCATATCATTTATTATGAGATCGTTTGCTTTGGCAAATGTATCAGGTGAAAATTTTTTTCCTGTATCAGTAGCTGTCGTTATCACCGGTGTCGCACTTATATTTTCCGCTATGACCTCCGCAAGCCTGTTTGCTCCGCCAAGATGTCCTGACAATATTGAAATCACAAACTTTCCGCTGTCATCTGCTACTACTACTGCCGGATCGGAAACTTTTGACTTTATGTTCCCTGCAATACAACGCACCGCTATTCCGACTGCACAAATAAATATCAATGCATCATATTCGGAAAAAATATTATTTACAAGAATCCTGATATCATCAAAACTACAGGCATTTTCATCACTGTTTTTTTCATAGCAATATCTGTCCACACTATGATTTTTCAAAAGGAAATTACTCATTTTATATGAAAGCTCTCTTCCTTTTAAAGTTATCGAAACTATACCTATTTTCACTTTGTAACCTTTCTGAATTCTGTTTCAAAATTTTTATCATAAAGTTTTGAAAGCGAATAGTCATCACCTAAAAAATTTCCGACAGTTATCAACGCTGTCTTACTTATTTTGTTTTCCTCAGCGGTTTTTGCAAGTGAAGACACTGTACATCGGCATATTTTTTCATCGTCCCAGCTTGCCTTATAAACGATAGCAGCCGGTGTATCAGGTGAATATCCACCGTTTATAAGTTGTTGTGACAACTTTTCAAGCATACCTGTACTTAAAAATATTACCATAGTACTGCCATGCTCTGCAAGTTTTTCTATACTCTCACTTTCCGGAACAGGTGTACGTCCTGCCATTCGTGTAATAATAACAGTCTGGGAAACATCAGGCAAAGTATATTCAGAACGCAATGCCGCCGCTGCTCCGCAAAAAGAACTTACTCCCGGACATACATCATAATCTATCTCAAGTTTTTCAAGCCTGTCAAACTGCTCACGTACCGCACCATAAAGAGACGGATCACCTGTATGAAGTCTGACTGTATTTTTATTTTCCTTTTCAGCCTTCACCATTACGTCAATTACCTCATCAAGCGTCATATAAGCACTGTTGTGTACTTCGCATTCTTCCTTTGCATAAGAAAGAAGTTCCGGATTTACAAGTGAACCGGCGTATATTATAACATCAGCTTTTTCGATAAGTTTCATTCCTCTTACTGTTATGAGATCCGGCGCTCCGCAACCCGCTCCGACAAAATTAATCATTGTATTCCTCCGAAATTTTATTTATAAGCATATCAGCCATTCCTGTTTTCACTACTATATTATGCTTGTTTGAAAACATGACCGCTCCTATAGGTATTGTATCCTTAACTTTGGCTCTGAGATGCTGTTCTGCCCTTTTTCCGAGCACTTCCAGCGTATCACTGAGTTTTCCACTCTCACTCAGAATATCAAATGCCGCATCTGTTGTAACACATTCAGGTATCTTTTTTAAATATTCTGTATCAGCTCCTGCAAGAAGACCACACGTAACAAGCACTTCCATACGTCCGTCAGCCTGTGAAGAATGAGTATTCATTATTCCTGCGCCAAGTTTTACAAGTTTCCCTGTATGCCCGACTATCAGTACGCTTTCAAACTCATATTCCAGCGCCATTTCTATCGCTTCGCCTATAAAGTTACTGCATTTCACACTTTTATCAAGTGCCACAGGCATATTTTCAGACAAAAAATTTTCGCTGTAATTTCCAAGAGAAAGAAGAAGATTTTTATATCCGCTCGCCTTTCTCATTTTTATTTCAAGGCGTATCGTATCAATAAGTGCCGCACTGCTCATAGGTTCAACTATTCCGCTTGTTCCGATAATAGATATACCGCCTTCTATACCCATTTTAGGATTATATGTTTTCCGTGCTATCTTCTCACCTTCAGGAACAGATATCACTACTCTGAGTCCACCGGCATAGTTATTTTCTTTACATATATCCTCAAGCTCTTTTTTTATCATATTTCTCGGAACAGAATTTATAGCATATTCCCCCACCGGCTGATCCAGTCCGGGCTTTGTGACTTTACCTACTCCCTTTCCACCGGTTATGACAATATCATTTTCTCCGGGTGTTCCTGCCTTTGAAAACTCCACCCTTGCAAATATAAGCAGACCATTTGTAATATCGGGATCGTCACCGCTGTCCTTAGCTATCGCACACTCTGCATATCCCATACCAATTTTTGCACAACTTACTTCAAGGTCGAGATCTATCCGCTTTGGTGTCACAATACTGACCTTATCTGTTTTCTTTCCGCTCAGAAGCATCTGTGCCGCTGCCTTGGCTGCCGCTGTCGCACATGACCCGGTTGTATATCCACACCTGAGTTTCTGTGTACCGACGTTTATATACCTGTTAAGCATTTCTATTCACCACTTTTCTTATGATACAACGCATTTTATCTGTTTACACAATCTATAATGTTATCTGTGCATTATCCACCATATGATAACACACAAAAAAAATTTAGTCAAGTACGATTATGCAAATCATACCTGACTAAATTGTCATAAATATATGCGTCTTTTCAGTTTTCTATTCTCTTTCATTAAGATAAAGTGATACTCTGCTTTGTATTGACTTCGCCATGCTGTCAATGTCAATCACACCATTTATATAATTATATATTTCTTCTTCAATTATTTTATAAATTCTACTATCACTATAATATCCTCTGCTATCAGCAGTATCTATTACTTCAAGAATCTGTGATTTCAACTTCGGATCTATATCAACATATGCACTTTCTCCATGATATGAATAGGACTTGAATATATTGTCACTACAGGATTTCATTACAGGAATTCCATCAGATATACTGTCCTGATAATCTTTAGTAAGAAAATATTTTATAAACTCCCATGCCCCATCTTTATTTTCACAATTTTTCGCCATTAAAAATGTAAACAAAGGACAAACAATATATCCACTTCCTTTATCATTCGGATATCCTTTGAAAATTATTCCTTCATCTGAAAATTCAGAAAAAATTCCGGAATAACCTGTGATACCGTTAAACTCCAAAGTCTTTGAACCTTCTATCAAATCATAAGTTGACGAGAAAGAAAAATCTGAATGAGTAAGATTAGTTGCAACTGCTTTTATCATATTTTTAAAATCTTCATTATCAAAGTTACATTTTTTTGATTCTATATCAACATAATTTATGATGCATGGAGAAATAATCTGCTCTATTATATCGCTATCCATTATCTCGCCAAATGAATACTTACCATTTATAAACTCCGTAAATTCTTGAGGCGTCCATGATGTATCAGAAGAATCAAAATATTTCTGAAGTGATAAAATAACCGAAATACCAAACTGCGGAATCACTTCATACATTTTACCATTTTCCGAGCCCAGTGAAATTATATTTTCATAGTAATCCGATAATTCAAGGCTTTCGTCTTTTTCAATATACGGAAGAAAATCTTCAAATATTTCCTTATTATAATCTGAAACCGGAAAATCACTATTTGATATGATTATATCTAATTTTCCCTCTAAAAGATCAATGTTTATGCTTTCACGATCCAGATAATCATAATCTTTACAGATTATTTTATAATTTTTGTTTTCCTTATTAAATTTCTCTATTTCCTTTACAAAATCAGAATAAATTATTCCAACACCGCCAACAGTAATCAATTGTATATCAGAGCTTATTTCTTGTGATTTTTTCATAAAAAAGCTTCTGCTTTCTCCATATGAATCAAAATCACTACCCAATATAACAAATTCATCATTGCCGATAGAATATATCTTTTCTATATAAAAATCCGACAAACCACAATTTATATAACTGAAAATCGATGTAGTTTTATCTGTTTCAAATGAATACCCACATACTTCTGTTCCTTTTTTTATATAAATGTCGTAAACCGAATCGCCCTCAAAGATACTCATACCATCAAATCTTGGCTCTTCTGAAAAACTACCACTCTGACTATCAATACTGTAACACTTTATTACCTCACCAATTTCATTGCAAGATATATATAGCTTATTGTTACACATCGCATATGACTCCAGCGAAACATAATTCTGAAAAACTTTTACAACCAATATCTCCCCAGTATTATCATATACTGTTACATACAGTTCGTCACCTTTTTCTTCACCAATATATATATTTCCTGATGCATCAGCAGTTATAAACAACGGAAATGTCTCAATATTATCAGTATTAATTTCAAAATAAGAATGTTCACCATCACTTTTCATTGTATGTACAATATGGGTTCCCGATGAACGCCCATATTCTATAAATGCTGCATTGTAATCTTCTTCAATATAGTATATATCCTTATTCAGAGATATATATGAACGACTAATAACTCCATTACAGTTTTTTATATATGGTATATCGTCTACCATAGTTCCATTTTTATCAATAACAAAAACACTTTCCTTAATTGCAGAATCTGCCTGAGAGGATTGTTCTTCAATAACTGTAACCATATTATCTGATATATCTATAACTCTGTTAAATATACCGCCATTGTTAATATCACATAAATATGTACTTTCTCCTGTTGAATAATTATATCCGTACAACTGATTTTCCAACTGTGCTATACACTCATATTCAGTGCTTCCACCATAAATACTTACAAACTCTGCTGATTCATACATTTCAAGCGTGTTTCCGTTTTCCGGATCTATAACATTGATATACATCATACTATCTTCACCATATACACATGATGATATGACAATATTTTCTGTATCTGTTTCTTTAAAAATATCTACAACCTCTCCGCTCATATCATCATATGTATTTGAAAACAATAGATTATTCTGACAGTCAAATTTAAATACACTAATTGTGTTTTCGGCTCTGTTTTTTTCTAGAAAAAACAAATTTTCCGAATCATCAACATACATACGTATATTACTGTCATCAATATTATGTATTTTCAAATCAACAGACTGCACCGACAAATCTGATATATCACAAATAAAAAGCTCACTATCTCCAGCTACCACGTAAATCTTGTCATCAGTCACACAAAAACTATCAGGTAACTTACTCTCAAATTCAAAAAGTATTTCTTCTTTTTCATCATACAATTTTGCTATATACAATATACCCTCATGCGAATAAGCAAAATATAGCTCTTCGTTATGATAAACATATTCTCCCTGAATATCTGTTATAGATTCTTCATTATCATTTGAAAAAAGTAGTTCTGAATCTTTACCGGACATATCTATATTTTTTATTGTAAATCTCTGATGTATAGGACTCATCTTTTTTCCTGATACATATATTTCATCACCTATACTCTTTGTATCATGGATATAAACAAAATTCTCGGGAATATCAACTATTTCATGGAAATATTGTTTACTAAGACTATCAGTTTCTTCCCTGACAATCTCCACATTACTGCCAGCATTACTTTTGATGTCAGCATTTTCTTCTGCTTTTTTAGACCCAGAACAGCCTGAAAGCAAAAATGCTAGTATAGTCAACATAGTTATAATTTTTCTCATTCTCACTAAATATATCATTGATAATATTTACTAAATTCAACAATGCATATTCTTCCTAAAACAATCAGAAAGAATATGCATTATCATATGTTCTTAATACATTGTAATTAATTCAATGACATTTTTCCTCTCTAAAAATTAGCTTAAATTATACAAAAAAATAAATTTAAAATACATTTATTATTTTATATGTGTATTTCATTTAACGTCTAGTAGCCATATAATCCAAGTTATAATATCCACCCTTATAATAAGCCATCTTACCATTTACAATCAACTCATCACGTGTAGTTGCAAATCCCACCATAAAATACCCTAAAGCTGAACTATATGTATTAGGTTGAGAACGCCATGTAATACTATCGTAATAAGTAGGAACAAAATCCTCAACCTCACCAAATATATCCTCATCACCATAATAGAACTCATCAGCATAATCAAGATTAATCCAGCCTTTGCAAACATATTCTCCATTTTTATATTCCAATAAATTATAATATTTACCATTATAATTATACCCACTAACTGCACCCATGTGTCCACTAACTTTTTCGACAAACATCTGAGCACCTGCAGGTATCTGGCCTATTGATTTTGAATTTACATTTGGTTTTTCTCTAAGATTCAAATATTCTGACACATTAGTATCATAAACACCAAAATAATAATGTCTATCAGCACGTGCTGAAACAGTCTCTTTAGACGATAATGCACCAAACTGAGCCGTCAAAGTCATAACAAGTGAAAGTGAAAGTGATACAAATTTCTTCATTTTTTTCATAATAACTCTCCTCTTAACAATCTCCTATAAATAACAATGCCAACATTTTTTGTTTAACACGCCAAATAGCCGGTTTATTTTAAAATGATATAATATCTCCTTTTAGACAAATAGCATTACTTAATTTATAGAACTTATTGATAGTTTTATTTATTATTCCGCCAACCATTTATGTCAGGAAATAACATACATATTTTCATTTTATGGTGCACCGTATAAAAATATCTGTGTTTATCTCTTAACAAGATAAAATCACTACTTGATTATATCATTTTAAGCTTGTCACGTCAACGCTATTATGTATATTTATTTTAAGTTTATTAACATTCACATAATATATATATATATATATATATATATATTATGTGAATGTTTCACTGTATCATTTGTAATTTCTAAACCACTTTCTCCCCACCAACAAACTTTGCCTCAAGTCCTGTAGCTTCGGAATCTATATACACGACTCTCTCCGCTCTTTTTCTCACGGTCATATATTCAAGCAAAGGATACAATCCGTCATCTATAACAACCGCATCAAATTCATAGCCTTCTTCAAAACTGCCTGTTTTCCCGAAAAACTCTCCTCCGCCTTTTGTTGCAAGATAAAAAACCTCTTCAAAAGTCAGCGGTTTTACTGTGTTGTCGACAAGTCTGTAATAAAGCTTCGACACCTGTACTGCATCAGTAACCGCTCTGAACATCGATATACTGTGACCTCCTGCGATATCAGTTCCAAGCCCTGTTTTTATTCTGTTGTCAATAAACTTTCTAACCGGCGCTATCCCTGATGAAAGATTCATATTTGACGCAGGACAATGCGCTACAAACACCTCATTTTCTTTCATTCTTTCAACTTCATCAATAACAGGATAAACACAATGCGCCATTACAGTCTTTGCCCCTCTCCCAAAAAGACCATATCTGTCATATGCATCTCCGTAAAATTTACTGTCAGGCACATTTTTGCGTACCCATTCTATTTCATCGGGATTTTCAGACAAATGTGACTGCACCGGCAGGTCGTACTTTTCTTGTATCTTATGAAGTTCTGACAACAATTCGTCTGTACATGAAGGAATAAATCTTGGAGTCAGTATCGGAAATGTCCTTTTATATTTTCCGCTTATACTTTCAAGCCACTTTACAGTATCATCTGCACTCTGATATGCATCTGACTCTCTGAGAGTATCAGGCGCTTCCCTGTCCATATTTACCTTGCCGACGTATGAAACTATTCCGCTTTCCTCCATACAGTCCATAAGAATCTTTGTAGCAGGCACATGACAGGTCGCAAAAATACAAGCTCTTGTCGTAACACTTTTTCTTAGCATCTGTGCAAACAATCCGTATGCCCTGCATGCATACTCTTCATCACTGTACCTTGCCTCCTCTGCAAATGCCTGAACCGAAAGCCATTCCATAAGTTCCAGATCCATGCCTGTTCCACGAAAAGCAAACTGCGGTGCATGGATATGCAAATCAATAAACCCCGGCATAATAAGCTTTCCGCTGTAGTCGTACACTTCATATTCTTTATATTTCTCCGGTATCTCACGATAAACTCCTGCTGATTTTCCATTTTCACATATAAGACAGGAGTTTTCAGAACAACAAATCTCGTTTATCGTTTTGCTATAGCATATATCACCTTTTAAAATGAAATTTTTCATTTTACCATCTCATTTCTTATTTTTATTTTACCTAAATTATACTCTATTGCCTATGTCAAGTCAATATTATTATTACCCAAAATAAAACAGCATAGCCGTAAAATAATAGGGCTATGCTGTTTATTTTGGATTTTAGTCAGCGCCACCGCCACCACAGCCACCGCAACTGCTACAACTGCTACAACTGCTACAGCTACTGCAACTGCTACCGGTATCGATCATAACCGGATTATACTGATATGAACCCTTGACCTGTTCATTAATAAGGTTACAGAAGATATGTATATCATTTTCCGTATCATCAGTTACTTTAGAATACCTGTATGCATTATAAAGTGACAGAGCTGTATAATAGCTGATTGTATTTGTTCTCTGAACAACACGTACACACTGATAAACATTGTTGAAAAGCTTTGCATGGCGAGCATACTTTTCCCATAAGAACAAATCATCTCTCACCTGTTTGAACTGACCGTTACTTTCTAATCTCTGATACAAATCTGATTGTTTTAAAGATTTTTTATACTGCGCTATCCATTTATTCATACCTGACAAAAATGTGTTATGACCTTGCGGAGTGCATATTTTAGCCTGCATGGAATGAAATGATATAATATCGCTCGCTCCGTCACCTGAAAAACCGAAATTTCCTTTAATAAATTCCACAAAAATATCATCCATCTGACTTTGCAACTTATCATAGCTACCCATATATCCGCCATTTCTTATAACGAGCTTATCATCTTCGATAACTATACGTTGCTTTTGACAAAGCTCAAAAAGTTCAAGATAAAATGTCAGGAAAATCTTTTTACCGTTTGACTTATCCGAAGAAAATATCGAAATCCATGCAAATGGTACTCCGGCAGATTCAAGTCGGTTTGCTGCATCTTCAAAACATCTTGGATTTTCGCTCAATTTCTTTTTGAAACTTCTTTTTCCAAAAATCAATTCTTTTACAACTATCAGCAAAATAATCCCGACAATAACCCAGCCAATTATAATAGCAACAGACTTTACGGATACTGTCTTTGTATCACTGTCACTTCCATTTCGACTTGGAATATTGGCAGTGTCTTTTTCAGAAACTTGCTGTAAAGTTGAAAACAGATCTGTATCCATATTTATGCGCACATCAAAAGGAGCAGAAACATTCTTGTCACTCAGTATCAGCTTTTCACCATCATGCTTACAATCAAGGCCTTTTCCACCTGATAATTTATAACTGTCATCAGGAATATCAACTTTCACCTTGACCTTTTTTACATCTTCAGGAAAATCTTTCCCTATAAATCTGTAGCTGAACACCGCATCGTTATTTTCATTTGTTTTAACAATATTTTCAAGTATATACTCTATTTCATAATGAACAGTTTCATCAGATGCATTAAGAAACCAATGAATAGTATCTGTCTGCGCTGAAGAATTTTCTTCATAAAAATAATGATTGTCTTTTCTGTCAACCGAAAATGTTTCTGTAGCCTCCTGACCATTTATAGAACAACTTAACACTCTGACATCATCAAAATGTCTGATCGGTTCAGACGGATTATAGATATCCTTGTAAAATCTCGAAAACTCTCCTTTAGTATATGTTACGTCCCACTTTTCAGTTATAATTGCATCTCCGTCTTCTGTATATTCCACCTCAAACTCAGCAGAATCCACACTATATTTCTTATTATCTAAATAAGTTGCCGTACAACCTGCTACCAGAATTCCGATAATAACAAACAACATTACGACCCATTCCAGCAAATTAATAAATGTAATATTTTTTCTTTGCATTCTCATATTTCTTTTCCTCCAAAATCTCAATAAACAAGATAACAGTTCATATCTTTTCCGTGATAATCACCCGTCATTGCATATGTAAAGCATTTTGCCCCTCCCATGCACATTTCCGCTTTAGGACAAGCAATACATTCATGAGGTATCTCATTTTTTTGTAAATCCTTAATAAGCCCGCTGTTTTCATACAATACAGTCATATCATTTTCAAAACAATTTCCTATAGGTATCGGCAATCTACGGCAAGGCAACAGCGTTCCGTCAGCAAGGACTGTAAGCAGTGTAATCCCTGCCGAACATCTGTAATAACACTCTCCTCCTTCAAGAAACTGCAATGCACGATTCAGATGAATCTGCGTATTACTCAAAATCTTTTTTCTGTTATGCTCACAAGTAAGAAGTTGTATAACTTCACGATATTCATCAGTAGACAAAACATCTTCGGTGTTACTTCCTATAGGTATGAGTCTGTCAACCCAGAAACGATCTATTTTCCTCCTGCGTACAATTTTTATCAGTTCTTTTAACTCGTCCTTATTTTTTTTATGACAAGTAAATGCAACCATCGTCTGAATTCCCGATTTTTTCAGAAGTTCAAGTCCGTAAAATGCCTTATCAAAGTTACCCTGCCCACGAACATTGTCATGTGTTTCTCTGTTTCCGTCAATACTGATCTGTACAAAAAACAATTTTCTGCATTTTTTTAGCAGTTCAATATTACGACTATCTATCAAAGTACCATTTGTCAGAATACCATAAGATATTTCATACCTGTCACACAAATCAATAAGCACAAATAAATGCTCCGAAAGAAATGGTTCTCCCCCTGTAAAATTAATATGTCCGATAAAATTATTTTTTTCACAAAACGATAAATACTGATAAAATACCTTTTCTAACTCATCAAACGAACATTCTTTCACATAATCCTCCTGATAACAATGACTGCACCGAAGGTTACACTTATGTAAAATATGCCACTGTAAAACATGTTTCTTTTTCTTCATATCCCTCTCCTGACTTTATCTACAATAATTATACCATATTCTTCATCACTAATCAATATTTATCTATTTAAAAAAATCAGACGCATATCCCAAAAATGCGTCTGATTTTGATATATATTTTTTTATTTCTTACTGCCAGTTTTCATTAAGAAACTCGACTCGGCTTTCAAGCCTCTATGCAAGGCATTCGGTAACTTCTGTATAAACCTTACAAGTACTACACCATCCAAAAACCCGTCTTTAAAAGAATCGTCTCACAAATACATGGGAATATTTTTTACTGCATACCCTGATTTATCAGAATACGAGCTAATGCAAGCCGGTTCTGTGCCCTCTTTCCCTGCAAAAGTAAACTTACAAAAATCATAAACAGACATCATAAACCGATATGCAAGTTCGCACTTTTCATAATCACCTGCTTTTTTAAAAACAGGCAAAAATTTATCAATATAATAATTAGTTACTTGTATTCCTCGTCCCCAAGTGTTGATCAAAAAATCATAGCATTTAAATAAAGCACCAACTCCAAGGGCAAAAGCATAAACCTCTGCAGGCGGGTCTCCTCCAAAATACCGATACCTGTCTGTTTCAGGTAAACGATGTTTTTTGATCATTGAAGTTTCATATAAATAATATTCAAAAATCACACTAATCGGCGGAAAACCCGAATATAATTTCAGATTTTTACTATTTTTGTTAAGATAATCTTCCCATTTAAATATTTCAGGCATTCCAAGGTCTTCAGATATAATCGCAAGCAAAAATTCTTCATAATTATGAAATCCCAGCTGATACAAACGGTCCAGTCTCTCTTTCTCATTTTGGTTCAACTCTCTGAATTTCAATTGATAATCAAGATCATTAAATACTTCCTGTGCGACATCATAATCATCTGATATCTCCATGTTTTCACAATATTTTTTAGCAGAATGAAGCATAACAAGAAAAGCCCTGTACTCACTACTTTCATCTCTGAACAAATCACAATCCATCGAAAACTCAACTTTACAAAATCCTTCTGCCTGTTTTCCAACAAACTGCAAAACAAACGTTTCGCTTATATCATCACCAAAATCAACGGACATTTTATTATCATCAACTGAACATATCCACTTCTTAGTAGGTCCTCTTTTCTTTATAAACTTTTGCATACGCAAAAATACATCTTCCGGAGTTTTCTTCTTTTTTAGTTCCAACTTATAAAAAATTGTATCCGCCATATCTTTTCCCCTTTAATCATTTATTTTATAATTTTGTAAAATACAAAAAAGTCTGAACAATATTTAATGTTCAGACTTTTGCTTGGCTCCCCCGACTGGACTTGAACCAGTGACACCCTGATTAACAGTCAGGTGCTACTACCGACTGAGCTACGGAGGAATGTATAAAGATATCAACTTTTTTATTGATATCTTTTTTTTAAGTGTCGGCATCGATCTATTTTTCCGGGCCGTCGCCAGCCAAGTATTTTCGACGCGAAAGAGCTTAACTTCTGTGTTCGGAATGGGAACAGGTGGAACCTCTTTGCCATAAACACCGACTATCTT
>SVNW01000066.1 GCA_015066745.1 Ruminococcus sp.
GTATCATCGTTCACAGCAATATCTCTTATTTCAACTCACACGCCCGCGTGGGGCGCGACGCGGAACGGTCGGACCTATCAGCGTAGCATTACAGGATTTCAACTCACACGCCCGCGTGGGGCGCGACTCCAAGGGTTAAATCGTTGTCTGAAGCACGAAAAATTTCAACTCACACGCCCGCGTGGGGCGCGACGCCACACGGAAAAGTTGTGCGTTGCAAAGACTGCATTTCAACTCACACGCCCGCGTGGGGCGCGACATAGGGGTGTATGATTTGGTCTGGTTTTCTCCAATTTCAACTCACACGCCCGCGTGGGGCGCGACACAAAGAATTTACAAAAATATTATAATCATCAAATTTCAACTCACACGCCCGCGTGGGGCGCGACCCTACTTTTTCTCTTCCCTACCTTATCTAGAACATTTCAACTCACACGCCCGCGTGGGGCGCGACACGAAAAGCGAAAGAATTATGATAGATATCCGCATTTCAACTCACACGCCCGCGTGGGGCGCGACGCATTCTTCAAGTGCAATGTTTATTTTATCGTTATTTCAACTCACACGCCCGCGTGGGGCGCGACTTTCAACGTTTACGCTGCGCTTCAGATAGATTGTATTTCAACTCACACGCCCGCGTGGGGCGCGACCGTGATTTTCCAGTACTTATCCGCATTATCACCATTTCAACTCACACGCCCGCGTGGGGCGCGACCTGGTATCACTTGACTTTGTTACAATCGTTCCTGATTTCAACTCACACGCCCGCGTGGGGCGCGACTACCTGTTATCGCATAACATCCAGTTTCCATGTATTTCAACTCACACGCCCGCGTGGGGCGCGACAAAGAAAATGGACTTGCATATTTTGTGAATAGCATTTCAACTCACACGCCCGCGTGGGGCGCGACTTGCACAACTGATGAACTTTTGTTGGAAAAAGAAATTTCAACTCACACGCCCGCGTGGGGCGCGACCATGATTTGTTTAACAATCTTATGAGTTGTTAGGAATTTCAACTCACACGCCCGCGTGGGGCGCGACGAAGAAATGATTTTGAAACAATAGTGTTTTTGAATTTCAACTCACACGCCCGCGTGGGGCGCGACCCTCAGAAAATTTTTTTGCGACCCTTTACATAATATTTCAACTCACACGCCCGCGTGGGGCGCGACATAACTCAATTACACAAGTTGATGTCAGGAAATGCATTTCAACTCACACGCCCGCGTGGGGCGCGACAATCGCAGACATAATAAATTTCACTATAAACATATTTCAACTCACACGCCCGCGTGGGGCGCGACTCAGAATCAATATATTCTAAAGCGAAAGCAGTAATTTCAACTCACACGCCCGCGTGGGGCGCGACTCGAAATCTCCGGTAAGGGTTGCCGACGTTTTGATTTCAACTCACACGCCCGCGTGGGGCGCGACCCGGGTCCTTAGGAGCTGGCACCAAAGAGAAAAAATTTCAACTCACACGCCCGCGTGGGGCGCGACGGTGTAGACAAATTTTTATATGATATGATACATGATATTTCAACTCACACGCCCGCGTGGGGCGCGACGAAGATAGGCGAATTTGAGATAAAAAAAGAGGATATTTCAACTCACACGCCCGCGTGGGGCGCGACAATGAACGAGATTGAAACTTTGATACAAAATTAATTTCAACTCACACGCCCGCGTGGGGCGCGACATGTTTGCACTTTTAATTATTTTAATGATGTTCTTAGATTTCAACTCACACGCCCGCGTGGGGCGCGACGATTATACCTAATATTGTATTTGACGTTTTTATTTATTTCAACTCACACGCCCGCGTGGGGCGCGACACAAACGTGAACTATCAGCATATTCTAAAACCCAATTTCAACTCACACGCCCGCGTGGGGCGCGACTTTGGTGTAAACTTAAATAAAAAACGTTTTTTTATTTCAACTCACACGCCCGCGTGGGGCGCGACAAACAATTTTGTAAATGACTTAATACCCAGACCATTTCAACTCACACGCCCGCGTGGGGCGCGACGGATGATATGGGTGTATTGGTCGAAATCTCCGGTATTTCAACTCACACGCCCGCGTGGGGCGCGACATAGGTTCACAATCATTCAAACCAAAAACAACCATTTCAACTCACACGCCCGCGTGGGGCGCGACGCAATATGAATTTACTTGTCGTGCTAATGATTCATTTCAACTCACACGCCCGCGTGGGGCGCGACCGGTGTAATTGTTGTTACCATAATCACCTGCCTATTTCAACTCACACGCCCGCGTGGGGCGCGACCTTTTCTTTTGCTATGATCAATTCCATACAATATTTCAACTCACACGCCCGCGTGGGGCGCGACTCTTTTCTTTTGCTATGATCAATTCCATACAATCATTTCAACTCACACGCCCGCGTGGGGCGCGACACGGCGCAACGCCCCAAGAGCAGATTATTCTTCAATTTCAACTCACACGCCCGCGTGGGGCGCGACGGAAATAATCCTGGACGTTGGGGTTCTCTTCTTAAATTTCAACTCACACGCCCGCGTGGGGCGCGACTCCCCTCTTTGCGAATATAATCACGATTCTGTTGTGATTTCAACTCACACGCCCGCGTGGGGCGCGACGCATATATCCAGTACTTGAATTTGATGAAACACTATTTCAACTCACACGCCCGCGTGGGGCGCGACTAAATAACGCAGTTCTATCACCATAACGTGCAGGATTTCAACTCACACGCCCGCGTGGGGCGCGACACAATGAGGTGTTGAAAATGCAAGCGATAGAAAATTTCAACTCACACGCCCGCGTGGGGCGCGACCTTCGACTTTAACAAATCTACTGCCGTAGCCCTATTTCAACTCACACGCCCGCGTGGGGCGCGACCATGATAACAATGTAACAGTATAGTTTTATAAAAATTTCAACTCACACGCCCGCGTGGGGCGCGACATGAAAGAACTCATTCCAACAGTTATAGAAATTGCTATTTCAACTCACACGCCCGCGTGGGGCGCGACCGTCAAATGTTGATAATGGGCAGTATATCACTATATTTCAACTCACACGCCCGCGTGGGGCGCGACTCTATATGTTGTATATAAGAAATCGCACACTACTACGAGCGGACATAAATATAATAAAACCTACAGTTTTATTCATATTTTATTCATATTTGATATATTTTCTTTTGCGAACCTATTTAGAAAATCAATATTATTTTAGGTTCGCGCTCTAAATTATTAATACTCCTTCTGGATCATATGTTTCCTTTGCTCCAAAATGTTCAACTTTTCTTTGCCAGTTATTTCCGAGATAATATATTCTCAAACTATCATTTTTTTCATCGATTAATTTCAATAATTTATCTTTAACTTTAAGAAATGTTCCATAATCTACATCAATCTCAAAAACAGAATTCTGAACTCTTTGACCATAGTTCTGACACTCTTTTGAAATTTTTCTTAAACGACTTTTACCTTTGCTATCGATTGTTGATACATCGTAACTTACTAAAACCATCATAAGATTTACACCTACTTCAAAAGATAACATGGATACTCTTTTATTTCTCCTCTTATATATTTAGCAAGAAGAGAACTCTGAACAAATGGAAGTATTCCCAATTGTATTTTTTCATTAAGATATGGGTGGACAATCGTACTTCGTTTCTTTTCCTGCCATGCAGTAAGAACTTTCTTTTTTCCGTCTTTATTTAAATATACTGCTCCACTTTCCTGTTTTTCAAAATCATTGATATTTATTTTTTTCAAATTTATCATAGTAAGAATTAATCTTTCAGCAATACATCTCACTTCTTCAACAAGATCACACGCAAGACTGCTTCTTCCTGATCTTAATGCATGATAAAAACCATAACAACTATCCAATCCCACACTTTCAAGTGCAGATGTGTATGAACTTGTCATTATAGTGTAAAGAAAAGATAATACGGCATTTACCGGATCAAGAGGAGGGCGTTTGGTTCTTCCGCATACTACAAAATCATCTTTCTGATTAAGAATCAACCTATCGAATATTCCGAAATAAGCCTTGGCACAATTGCCTTCTAGCCCCATTATTACCTCATTATCTTTCATATCATAAACACGTTCTATTCCCTGTTCAAGATAATCTATACATTTACTTAGTTCTCCATCACTGTCAAGCTGAGGATTATCACGCATAGATCTTTTGATAAGATAACGAGTATTAGATAATTTTGATGCTACTGTATTTTGTGCAAGTAATATATCAGGGTTAGAAAAACACTCGAACTGTGCTTTTCTTAAAAATATATTTCCTCTTGTTTTACCTTGAACTCTTGCCAAGAAATGTCCCTGCGGAGATATAAAATTAATATTTATACCTAAATCAGCGCATTTTCCCATAAGAGCAGGAGAACAACCAAGATAACTAAAACAATAAATATCCTCTATGTTAGAAAAAGGCAAACGAAATTTTTCCTTGTCTTCACATTTGCACACAACATTTTCTCCGTCAAGAGTAAGCCACGCGGTTTCATCAAGCACATAGAGAGAATTAAGTAATTTTTTCACTGTACATCAGCACCTTTCTGAGACATTACAATATCCCTGACAGAATATTTTTTTTCTTTTGCAAAACATATATCAGCCATTGAACAACCGGAACATTTCTGCCCTTTTTTACGCGGTGGAATTTGTTTTTGTTCAAGAATTTTCCTCATTTCTATAAGAAAATTTTTCAGCATTGCATCATATTTTTCATACTCTGTATCAAAAGGCAACCTTACTCTCTTTCTTGTATCAGAATAATAAATATATGCCTCACTATCGCATTTCCATACGAAATCTGCACATATCTTCTGTGCAAAGACCTGTATTGCATCGGTCTCATTAAAACTACAGTTTTTTGGAGCTTTCGGCTTATATTCTATAATCTTTATATCAAATAATCCATCACATCCGTTTACCGCTACACCTTTACTGTTACGTACAAATTCAACACAATCAGTTATTCCGAAAATATCATAGTCTTCTTCATCGTTATATACAGTGATATCGCTTCTCACTACTTTTTTTGAATCTGAATAGCTGTGACTCCCATCATGAACATGCTGATGTTGAATATTGGCTTTTACAACATACGCATTTTCCTGCCAGTCATCATTCAATTCAAGCAAAGCAAAACGTCTGGGACAGTACATATAATGCTGAATACATCGTATATTTATCGTTCTGTCATTCATAGTTTTTCTATAAACTCAACGCCTGAAGGCATATTATTGTCAACTGTTATAGTATAATCTTCAAATTTTCTCGGAATCTCACATTCTTCTTTTTTCTCAACTTTTATCTTATCAAAAAGAATATGTGCCGGTGCATTTCCAAGTGCGGATTCATGCTTGAATATATAAAGTTTTCTCAGACACATCTTTCCTCTGGATGCACTTCTGTCATTTTCGAACATATTGATTATAGATGTCCAGAGCAATTCAAGGTCTTCCTCGGAAAAACCTGTAACTTTCTGTGCAAGCATAGCAGAAACATATCCCTCGGCACGGTATAAACCATATGAAATAAAACTTTTCTTTCCCATTTCACTCTGCTTTTTTTCTGTAAAATCTTTTTCGGTAGTTACAGCCTGTCTTGTTACAGTTATGTCCTGAACATATACAGGATCAATGCTTTTGGCAAAGTTAATCTGAACCGGTCCTCTGACGATACCACAAGGGTCATTGCCTGTACTCATTACAGCACCAAATGTACGTACATCAAAATAATTAGCGCATATGTATTCCTGTGCTTTTTTTACATCATCAGTATTCTTTCCTTTTTTGCCTTTTTCAAGTTTAAGTGCATCATAAGCCTCTGTAAATTTTGAATTAAGCGAACGATCAGCCTTGACTAAAATATTATAACCGCTATCACCATCCTTGTAAAGTTCAACAAAATTTCTTATTTTGCGCTTAAGACACACATCTGTTACAATCCCAAATGAGGTTTCAGGGTCTGTTCTTGGCATATTTCCTGCATCAGGATCTCCATTAGGATTTCCATTTTCTACATCAAAAAACATTACAAATTCATATCTGTTCTTAATAGCGTTATTTTTCATAATCAATCAACCTTTCTTTCATCTTTTGAAGATGTATATAATTTTTTATTCATCTGATAGTAACCTACGATAAAGCGTCCTTGATCATCAAGATTAAGCGTTGACGGAAATTCTCCATCAAGATTGTCTGTAATAGTGCCTATCATTTTATTATAGTAAATCTCTGCACCTTCTCCAAGTTTTCTCATATGATTCTGCGCAAGCTTTGCAAGTTTCGGAAAAACACTTGACGGTCTTGAACAAGCCGATGCAAAATATGAATCTTTTATCGTTCTGTTAAGACTCCCGCCCGATGTGTCTTGCTGTATCTTTTCATAAACAGCAAATAATCCACCACAAAGATACGCTGGATTTTTATTTTCTTCATTCCATGCCATTGTAATTTCCTCCTTTTTATGTTTTCTGTTAAGGCAGGCTTTTATTATACCCGCTCTTGTATCATTGAGTTTTATAAATGGTTTCTTTTCTTCATCACTGTCTGTTTTAATTCTTCTTATAACCGTTGACAGCATCGAATCAGGGTATTTTGTGTTATTCAAAGCAGAAAGTATTATACTTGTCATAAGAGGCGGAGAAATCTTCTCATCAATAGATTTCGGAGATTTTAATTCTTTTGCTATACCACCAAAATACACCGGATACGGATTATTTTCATTTATTGAAAGGTCATTTTGATGCTTTATCAGATTATTAAGCACATCACCAAAATTTCCACGATATACAAACTTCTGACATATACGTGAAGAATTCGGAGTAAGTCCGGCAATATAAAACGCTACCTTATCATCGATCATAAGTTTATTTATTGATTCTTCATCAGTTGTAAAACCGCTTTTAATTTTCTGCATAATCGAAGAAATACTTTCTTCTGCTTCTTCATCACTGTTGTTTCTAAAAAATTTAGAAAACATACTACATTCTGCAGTGTCATCATTTTTCATAGCAAAATAAACAAGTACCATATCACCAATAATAGTGTAATGCCCTCTGTCACTTAAAAGTTTATTAAATACACCGGTATACTTCTTCATTGCTTTTTCTGAAACATTGCTGTTAAATGATTGTGTCTTACCGTAAGATTCAAAAGCTGTATCATTCATACATATCATCTGACATCCTGATGATTGACCTCCGGGAAATTTAATTTTATCGTGAAGTCTTGCAACAGAAGATTTTTCTCCAAGTATTCCGCATACCGCTGTCACTTCATCGTGTTTATCTTCTGATTTCTCCAAAAAGCATCTTTTATATTTTTCAACAAATTGTTCATCTGACTCAAGATAATTACTTTCCTCACCTACTGAAAAGCCGAAGTATGCACCATTGTATTCTTTTCCAAGTTCTTTAAGGATAACATTTTCGGTTTCATTTTCCGGTATCCACTTTTCAATAAAGTTTCTGTAAGCCTTACATGCCACAGAATCAAGCCCGTTCAAAAATTCCAGTTCGTGATTTACAAATGCAGTATGAGATTTTCTTGCCTTATTGGTTTTATCATCAGGAGAAAAACTATCCTTATCAAAATTCAACCCAAAAATATATAGAGGACGATGTTCTATGTAGTTTGAATCTATTCCTGGTTTCTGCGTTCTTACAGGAAGAATAGCCTTTCTTGGAACTTGTACTTCCTTTTCCTTGCCTTTTTTATCTTTTGTAAGCTTTGTCATTTTAAATGGCAATATATTTTTTAAGTCACCGTTCTCCGAAATAACAATACGATAATGAATATCCTGTTCTGAAAATCCATCCGGAATCTTATTCGCGTCAGGTTTTTCCGATTGCTTATCAGCATAATCACATAAAGCCTTAATCAACATATTATATCCCTCCTGTACTGAGAAATATCAATAACACCATCTATCATATGCGGACGATAATACATAGCATCGGCATTATCAGAAAACTTTGGATTATCCCAATCATTATTGATTGGTTTTCCTCCATCTTCAAATTTTAAACCATAAAGCATATATCCTAAGTCCACATCTCCCATAAGTGATTCATCCACCTGAGACATATCAAATTCATCCACCAGTTCGATTTTGTTCACAGAAAATTCTCTGCATCCAAGGCACGGCTGACGAAAACACTGACCATTACGCAGTCTTCTAAGCATAATATTATAATGTTTTTCTTCACTTTCGTCATCATGTTCTGATCTGTTTCCTGTCATTTCAAAGTGAAACTCTATACCATATTTCACATCTTTCAATAGCATACCCGCTCTCTGACTTCTTTCCTCTGAAGCATAAAGTGATATATCACCATTACCTTTCATCTGTGCCAGTACTGATCTTTGTGATATTTTTGATTTGATTTCATTACGCCTGATGTTCGTGAATTTTATAGGGTTGAAAACAATAAATTTGTCTACCACTATCCGAATTGCAGGTTTCCAGTAAATTGATTTTATAAGTCCCTCCAAAGCAGAGACTGTCGGTACATCATAACTTACACGTTCCACTTTAAATTCGGGTCTTGTGAAAAGCGCATAATCACCTTCAA
The DNA here is from genome assembly GCA_015066745.1 of Ruminococcus sp. Taxonomy (GTDB): domain Bacteria; phylum Bacillota; class Clostridia; order Oscillospirales; family Ruminococcaceae; genus HUN007. Next base: position 8,607 of record SVNW01000066.1, read on the forward strand.
CCATTATTTTAAATCCATATCCCATCAGATCAACTCCCTTCTAAAAATTAAAATATATAGTTATTTTCTTTATCTATATCCAATCCTGTTTGTTCATCATAATAACTATTATCCGCAAGAACATATATCCCTTTTCCTGTATCATGTAAAAGTCCGAGAGATAATGCCTTATCAAACTCACCTTTTATTTTCAAAGATACAGAATAACGCTGTAATTTACGTCTTACGTTTTTATGACCATATTCCAGTTGTAAAAAAAGTTTCTCTGTTTCTTCATTATTATTTATAACAACACTGACTGTTTCTTCATTGATATATTTAAACTCATCTGAATATGTCCGGAATGGAATCCTATCCAATCCATTCGTTTTACTTGCAATAGTTTTATCACCTATAATTTCGTCATTATATTTGAAAATCCGTCTATAGTACTCTTTTACACTTTTATCAGAATCAATGTCCATACCACTATCAAGCATATCTTTAACTATACTTGCACGAACTTTTATATCACCGCGAAGTTTTTCATCTGTTTCAAAAACAAACACTTCTCCACATTCTCTTTTTCCCTCTCGGTTACAACGACCACCGGATTGAAGAATATTATCAAGACCTGCGAGTTGTCTGAAAACAACCTCAAAATCAAGATCAACACCTGCTTCTACAAGAGAAGTTGATACAACTGATATTTTTTCTCCATTTTCAAGACTACAGCGAATTTGTGAAATAATATCTGATCGATCATTTGGAGTCATATATGTAGAAAGATGATATTTTTTTCCCGTTAAAAGTCCGTATATTTTCCTTGCTGTTTTTCTACTGTTTACTATAATAAGACTACTATTGTATTCATTTGATTTTTCAACAACAGATTCTAATTCTGTTTCACCTATATAGCTATATCTACATTTCTTAAAAAACGAAAAAGCAGTTTTATCAGGTATCAATTCTTTAAACGTACTATTTCCTGTATACTTTGTAAAAAATCCGGAATAATCGGGCATTGTCGCAGACAAAAATACAACTTCGCTGTTAAGATATTTTGTTATATACCCAATTCCTCTCAAACATGGTTGTATACATTCTATCGGAATCATATGCACCTCATCAAAAATTATTACAGAATCAGCCATGTTATGAAGCTTTCTCAATCCTGAACTTTTATAATGATAAAGAGACTGAAAAAACTGTACACTTGTTGTTATGATAACCGGAGCATCCCAGTTTTCTGTTGAACGCTTCAATTTTTCTGCTGTAGTGTCATTATCATTATCACTATCATAGCAGTAATTTGAGTGGTGTTGTACTATATCGGTATACTCACCAAAAATATCTTCAAATATCTCTGCTGTCTGCTCAATAATACTTGTATAAGGAATAACATAAATTATACGCTTTTTATTATGTTCTCTCAATTTTTTCAAGGCGATTTTCATACTACAAAGAGTTTTTCCGCTTCCTGTAGGCATATTGAGAATGCTTATCTGCTCATTTTCAGAACTATTATTTATTGCTTGTTCCTGTAGTATATTTCTTGCTTTTTTTAGTGGCGTATCTGCAATAAAACTTTTAAATTTATTGTCTACCGCCTCTTCAACCTTTTCAAAATCATATTTCAGATTTCTGTCAATATCAGGATTACAAAACTGCTCTGTATCAATAAAATCTGCATCCGTCAGACAAGAAAAAAGATAACGGGTAAAAAATGCATATTTCTCAAAAAAATCAATTTCATTAGCTGATTCAGATAATTTCTCAATAACATCAGTATAATCGGGAAGTTTCAACTCAATTTCATCCTTGTATGAACTATAATCAGCTGTACCGATATAATTCTTTTTGCGTTTAAGACGAGCATGAAGTGTTGCGTCTGTTTCTGCAAAATCCTGCGGTGTTCCACCATCAGGAAGTCCGGTGTGATGTCCTGCTATACAATACTGAAGCATATATGTCATATCTTCCTGATTTGTAGCTGTAGCAAGATTTCCAAGTTCTATTGCACCACAAGCAGAATGTTCATATCTAACCGAACTTCCATCAAGCCTTTTTTGAAAATCATCTGCATATTTTCCTATATCATGAGCAATTCCAAGTGTATATGCCATTGGTTTCATAAACTCTTTTGAATTATTGACAGCTTTCTCTGCCGTCCCTATAAGATGTTCTTTTATGGTTTGTACCTTTCCATCTTTTTTATGTGCGTATTTCATAAAATCTCCTATAAACATAATGTTATCAATTTTTTATTTGTAATTTTCAGAGCAAAGAAATTTATAATCAATATTATATCATTTTCTATAAAATATGTCAATTAAAAACTGATAATTTATCCAAAATAACTATTACAAACAATTTCTAACCCTCACCCCCAAACACAAAAACAGGCATACAACAACCTGAATTGTCATACACCTGTCTAACCACTATTTATTCATACCCCTCAACTAACCCCCGGAACATAAACCACAAACTCCATTCCGTCATCTGTCCCTCTCGCCAGCACATCCCCCGATAACCTCATAGCAATCTGCTTTGCCTCATACAACCCAATTCCGCTCCCCTCAACCGTCCCCGCATTTGAACCACGCCAGAAACTATTGAACAGATACGGTATCTCATTTTGTGAAATCGTAACACCGTTATTTTTCACTGTAAAATAATGCCCCTCTTCTTTCTTTTCTATCATAACCCAAATCCCCGTACCATCACCATATTTCACCGCATTCTCAAGAAGCTGTGAAATAATACGGATAATGCCGTTTTTATCGGAAGACACCAATGTCTTTTCACAACACTGTATCTCATAAGGAATCTTCAGCATTTTCAAACGGTTGTCGTACTCTTCTTCTATATACTCCACAATTTCAGTCGTATAAAAAGACTGCACGCTTGGTGTAAAATCCACAAGCCCTTCCATTGATTTCTGAATTATCTCCTGTACAAGAACAACTACATCATCTGCGTTTTTATTGATTTTTACAGCAATCCCGGCATCTTTTTCGTTTGGTATACCGTCTTCCTGATACAACCCAGACTCTATTGCATCTGCATACAACTTGATATTTGAAATCGGCGTCTTGATTCCGTGAGCTATGGTTGCAAGAAGTGTCTGACGTTCCTTGTTCAGTTGGTGAATATGTTTTTTGTCATACAAGATCTTGTCACAAAGCATATTTACACCCCATATAAATTTTCCGAAATACCTGTTTTTCGTTTCGGGAAGCTTTTCTGAAAAAGCGCCTTTTGATAAGCGTTCGGGGTAAACGGAAAGTTTCCAGAATGGTTTTAAGATTTTATGATGTATATAAATGATGATCCCAATAGTAAATATAAAGGACAGTAAAATGATCATATTCATTTTAAATGTACTCCGCTGATGATAGTTATCTGTAAAAGAAAATATCAGAAATCCCTCCGGAACATCCTGATTGTACAGTACCCATACACTTTGCGAAACTGTAAGCTCTGTTACATTGTCTACATTGCTTTTTTCCCTGTGTGCAGAAATATATGTAATATCAACAGGAAGCATATATTCCTTGTACTCCTTAAGCCAGTCAGATTTTTTACCGTAATATATCTCACTTAAAATATTTTCGGGTTCTCTTCCGGTGATTTTAAATTCTGATTCCACAAGGTCAGTTATACGATTCATCACAATATTTCGACCTTGAAGTGACTTTTCTTCCCTTTGTTCCTGTAGCATATTGGCTGATATAAAGAGTATGATAAAAATCAGAAACGTTCCAAGATATAAATATTTTAACCGCTTCATTTGTCAGCATTTCCTCCGAATCTGTAACCCACTCTCCATACAGTCTGAATCAATACAGGATTTTTAGGGTCTTCTTCGAGTTTTTCACGAAGCCATCGCACATAGACATTTAAAGTGTTCATTTCACTGAAGCAGTCACAACCCCAGACTGCATTGAAGAGAGTTTCCTTGTGTATAACCTGATTTTGATGCTCCATAAAATAGCGAAGTATATCATATTCTTTTCCGCTTACGGAAATTTCTTTTCCATCTCTGGTAACAACTCTTGACCTGATATCCATTGTAATATTCTGATAAACAAGAAGTTCCTTGTCCTCTGCCATATCGTAATTTCTGCGAAGCATAGCTTTTATCTTTGAAGATAAAACGGGAAATGAAAAAGGCTTATCGAGATAATCGTCAGCACCTACGTCCAGACCGAGAATTTTGCTCTGATCATCTGTTCGGGCACTCATCATCAGAACAGGAATGTTATGCTTTTTACGAATTATCTGCAATGCCTCATAACCGTCCATTCCCGGAAGCATAACATCGAGCAGTAACATTCTGTACGGAGAGCTGTCTACACTTTTAAGACCGTCTTCAGCATTTTTCTCCCATCTGACTGTAAATCCGTCTCTTTTTAAAAAATCACAAATCAGTGTCGCAAGTTCTTCATTATCTTCAATAATTAAAATATCCGTCATAAATATCAACCCATTACCCTTCCGAGCGTCTTTTTAACAATATTTTTTTTCAGGTCAGTCTTTGTTTCTGAAACTTCCTGCATCAATAAAAACAGGCTTATCCACTACACCTTCATCTCCTGTGAAAGCAATCTGAATATTATCTGTTGCATAGTCGATAATAACAAGATGTACCGTACCATTGCGGTGAACATTTATTACTTTACTCTGATCAACTTTTTCCTGAGTTATCATATCTTTTACATCTGCTACAGAAAATTTTTCTTTTTCTAAAACCCATTTATTATATTTTTCAAAACGCACCAGATTTGAACTGTTACCCGAAAAATAGTCCATATTTCCTTCTGCCATAAAAGAATTCAGAACACACAGACTATCCTCACTATCCCAGTCAAGTCCGTCCATTATCGGTGTCTTAGCATCTCTCAGAACTGAAAATCCTTTACCATCATCTGAAACTTCCTGTACACAATTTTCAGCGCAGTATGAGTTATTGGCATCTGTAATGATCAGATTATGGCACCATGTAAAATCACCGCTGTTTTCAACCATATATTTTCCCGTATCCGTAGCATTATCGTATTCTTCCAATGCGTGTCGTATAGCATAAGTATAGCACATCTTCCCTTCGTATGCAAACGGATAATCATTTGCACCCACATCAAGAATCCCGACAAATACACCATCATCATTTACAGCAGAAATTATGTCCATGACACCGAGAATACCGATACTTGTAATGCTTCTGTCACCCTTTTTCATATGTACTATCGCACTGTATCTGCATATCTGATTTTCACTTCCGAGACTCCATTCAAGACAGCGCAAAGTTATTCCTTTTCCTGTCTGAGTCTTGCTTCCCCAGAGCGAAAGCGCACTGCATGAAGTTCCACGTAAAGCGTCAGGTATCATCTGCATAATAATAGCTTCTTCATAACTTATATCACCGTTTTCCAAAAAACCTTTCTCACCCTCAGAAATATTTTTGGCAAATGATATGATCTCTGTACGGTATTCATCCTGTATAGAAGAAAGCAAGACATTCATTCTTTCTTCTATAGCTTCATATTTTACAGCCTGCCCCGAAAATGCCAGTCTGATATTTTCATAAATATATGACTCCGTAATTTCTTCATATTCTGCAAATGATCTCATAATAGTCCGTGCATAAGATGCTCCTACCTCAGACGGAGTTCCTTTTTCATAATCAAGTGTTACATCATAATAATCAGGATATACCACTATCGTGCATAAACCGTCATCAGATACAAAAGTTTCTTTCGGACTTTGTTTTATACCTTCATTTGTGTATTTATAAGTTTCCTGTGTATTATAATTTCCTATTGGCTTTAATACATAGTTTTCATTGTTATTTATACTATCTTCTTTTGCATTACTTTTACGTTCACACGAAACGGAACTTATGAGCATTGCAAATACTACACCCATGCAAGCTATCTTTTTTATTAATTTATTCATTGCGGATCCTCCAGATCTGTATTTTACCGACTGATTTTAACCCCGGAAGAATACTTAGTATAACAGCTACTGTCAGACATAACGGTACTACAACAAAATTTGTAAAGAAACGGACAATTATCTGAAAATCATATACATAAATAACTCCGCTTATAAGTCTTCCAAGCAAAAAATTTCCGATAGTAATATTCAGAACTACAGCGATAAGGTACGATATTACTGTCAGTATGATCATTCTGAATATATGCCACAACTTTACAGGAACACTGTCAAATCCCATACTCTTCATGACTGCGATATCCGATGTTTCTTCCTCGATAAAAACACCTTCATACAGTATAGTTATCATCATCGAAATAATAGTTACCACAACCGAGATAATTACTGTCAATAAATCAAATATAACATTATAGTCTCCCATAATATCATTAAAAGCTCGTTCTTTATCATAAAACTTTATTTCGTCATCTGTAAACAGTGAATCCATTTTTTCAAAATACTTTTCATACTCTTCTTCTTCACAATCAAGTTTATTTCGAAACATAGTATATCCATTATTTGCAACAGCACCGCCAAATTCGTTTCCCATGATCATACTTGGTACTCCGAAACACTGATTTTCAAAAAAAGCTGTTACTACAAATTCTTCTTTTACTTTTTTAGATGAAATATTATCTTCGTTATACTTATCATATTCTACAGTGATAATATCCCCAAGTTCTATTCCTGCCTGATGTGCACTCAGACAGGCTAATGCCACTTCATTATAAAGTTTTGGTGCTTTTCCTCCTTTTACATATTCTACATATGACGTATCAGGTTCTCCGAATTTCATAACAAACGATAAACTTTTATCCTTATAACTTACGAAGACTATCTGATTAACGAAAACATCCATTTTTGCCGGAATACTGTTTTCTGTAAACTTATTGTTTATAACTCTGTAAACGCCCTCTATACTGCCTTCTTTTTCATAAAGTTTTGTATAATACGCATCAGATATTTCATAATCAAAATCCAGTGCATTGTATTGCAAATATTTTTTCACATATTCCATGCTACATATCGAATCTTTTACCTGAATAACAAGAAGCACCATACTCACGCTTACAACATAAGTAAAGATAAGATACGCATATCTTTTTATCTTTCCGAGAATATCACCCAATGCAAGAAACAGCGGAATATTCATTAGTTTTTTCTTATGCAAAAACATTCCCGGAATCTTTTTAAATCTCTCTCCTTTATTTTCACCATGAATAGTATCCATAACACTTATTTTATTCATACAGCGAAGTGAATGGAGAATAAATATTCCCATTATCAGAATCATAAGTATCAACATAATTATTGCTATAGTGATTCGTTGTGACAACTTCGGAATAATAATATGTATCATAAAACGGTCTATCATGATATCACTAAGTGGCATCGCTATAACCATTCCGATAATTCCGCCGATTACTGCAAACGCCATGTACTTTACCGCAAACAAAGCACGATAAGAAAAAGAATATACGCCAATAGCCTTCATGATACCTATTTCTTTTTCTTCTCTCTTGACAGCAGTTCTCAGACTAAAATGAACTGTCACAAAAATCATGAAAATCATAAATACGCCAACTATTGACAAAACAACTGATACCACCAAACCAATAATACCATCACTGGTCTTATAGAGTTCTTTATTTCCGTTAAGAGTAAACGTCATATCTTCAAAGTCCAGAATAAACTTACTTGCTATATCCATTACTTTGTCTGCGTAATCGCCTTCAATGTTTTTTAGAAAAATTTCATATATCCCGTTTTTCACCGGTGAATCGTCAGCAAGAACTTTATAATCTTCATCTGAAAACAATAACTTATAAAAAAAACAAGCAGACGGCTCTTTATAAAAATCTGAAACAGTAAACTCATATATATTTCCCATCTGAGTTGTAATATGAATTTTATCTCCTATTTTCAAATTTTTACTGTTCATAATATTCTGTGGAAGTGCCACGCATCCTTTTGGTACAGTAAAAAATTCATCATCCATATTATATGGGATATTGCGGTCTGTCTGTACTTTGGAAAATATGTAAACCATATAGGAATATTCTCTCTTTTCACCGTTATCCGATAAATATTCCAACATTTCTCCCGGACACCTTACGCTCTCTTCTATATACATACGATCGTATTCCGGAATATTTTCAAACCATTCTCTGATTTTTTTCTGCTCTTCTTCATCAGAAATTTTTGCTTGTGTAACCATAGTTATATCAGAGGTATTACACTTTTCATATGTCTTCTCACCCATTACAATACTTGTAAACAAAAGCTGTGCGCTTGAAACAATTAAAACTGATGCAAGGATCATAAAAATAAACAATATAATATTAAGACCTTTTTTATCAGTCAGATCTTTTTTGAGCATTCGCAGATACACAATTTTTTCTCTCCTTCCTTATAAAATTACCAGCCCATTTCTTCAAGCCAGTTTTTCACTTTACGCTCACGCAAAGGCGTTTCCTGTATATCATTTAGCTTTCCTAAAAACAGCTCACCCTGAATATTTCCGTCAACAAGATAAATAATATGCTCAGAAACTGACGCTACCCTCTCACTGTGTGTAACCATCAGAACAGTCGTTCCTCTTTGGTTTGCAGACACCAGTTCCTTCATTACTTCACCTGACGCTTTCGAATTCAAAGCTCCTGTCGGTTCGTCTGCAAACAGTACTTTAGGATCATTAATAAGTGCCCTGCACAAACAGGCTCTCTGCATCTGACCGCCCGAAACCTCTGTGATATTTCTCTCTGCAATATCAAGAACATCAAGACGTCGCATAAGATTTTCGGCATCTTCATTTACTGCCTGCCTGCTTTTAAGCTTTGCCTGATATCCGGGAAGAACCACATTGTCAAGGATACAAAGTTTTTTCATCATATACATCTGCTGAAAAACAAACCCCATTTTTATCAGTCTGATTTTCGACATTTCCTTTTCACTTTTTCCTGAAATACCTTCTCCGTCAAATATCACTTCTCCTGCAGTAGCACTGTCCATACCACTTACAGTATAGAGAAGTGTCGATTTTCCCGATCCGCTCGGCCCCATAACCGTCACAAATTCCCCTTCTTCAACTTTCAGATTTACGTTCTGCAAAACATTGTTGCTTTGTTTGTCAACGATATATGTTTTACAAAGATTTCTGGTCTCAAGCACTGTTTTTTTCATAATCAGATTTATTCCTTTCCAAGTCTAAAAAAATCAAAAAAATTTCATCAGCATTATAATAACATATCATTTCTTAAAAAATCTTTAAAAATTTTGATTTTATTTTTTTATTGATTGTCATTGTTTTTTGTGATATAATCTTAACATAAAAAACAAAAAGGCAATATCATTCTTTTTTGACTTGAATGATATTGCCTTTTAATATTATGCTTATAAATTTACATCCCCTGTTATTTTACATCACAGAATTTGTCATGTAATTTCTTACTAATCCACTCTCACTTTTTCAATTTCACACTCATACTTTTTACTTTCCTTGTCATAATTAACTCCGACAAGAAGTACTTCTTCTCCGTACCCTTTTAATTTTCCGGCATATCTCTTTTCTTTTATCTGCTTTATTGCCGTGTCTGCGGTTTTATCATATTTAAGTTCGATTATCATCGCCGGTTTATTTCCCGAATCTGCTCTTGGTATAAGTGCAATATCCGCAAAACCTTTACCTGTCGGCAGTTCCCTTATTACCGTATAATACGCAGGTGCCGTAAAATATGCCATTGTTATCGCACAGCTAAGGGCATTTTCATCATTGTATTTTAATATTGATGTGTATGTTTCATGTGAAAGTTCAAGAAGTTCCGCTACTTTTTCTGCTTCTCCCCTTATCGTTGCAAATATCAACTCTTCACATCTTGAAATTGATTTCGATATCTCGCTCCAGCTCCCGTTTGCAAGTGCTGACTGATATGCTTCTTTTACTTCATAATTTGGTATATACGCCATTTTTTCTTCTGTATTGTACGCTAAATAACCAAGATGAATAAGTGCTGTAAGTGCATTGTTCTTATTTGATATACTCGAAAAATCATTTTCAAATCCTTTTACATCGACATACACCGATTCGCCTGCAAGCATTTTCATTATATCTTCTTTTAATCCGTCAAAGTTTAATGTAATAAACGTATTTATCGTATCAAATGCTGATGTGTTTTTCCAGTATGATTCAAGTTTTCGTCTTGTCATAGCCATATATACAGAATTCGGGTTGTACATTTTCTTTCCGTTTATGAGATACCCGTTATACCAGTCTCTCACCGATTCACAGTTCATCTGATATTTTTCACACAGTTTCTCCACCTCAGACACTGTAAATCCGAAATATTCCGTAAGTTCATCTGAATCAATCATTGTATACTCATAAAAATTATTAAGTGCCGATTCTTTTTTTATTTTCTTTATCGGCAGTATTCCTGTGATATATCCGAGTGCCAGAAATTCCTGTGATTCTTCACTTTTAAAAAGTGAATGCAAAAACTGAAGATATTCATGAACTATCTCCTGATTTTGTGAAAACTCTCTGACAATACAATCCCATTCGTCTATGATAATTACAAATTCGTGTTCTGATTTGTCATACACCTGTTTAAGTATTGTTGCAAACGGATTGTCTATATCCATTATATCAGGATATTCTGCCTTCAGTTCATTGTATATAAGTTCTATTATTTTAGATACGATATTTTCTTTGTAATAATCAGCGATTGATGAAATATCCAAATGAATTACATTGTACTTATTAAGATGCTTAGGGAAATCCTCTGACTCTGATATTTTTAAACCCATAAATAACTCTTTTGAGTCACAGCCCCGACTGTAATATGCGTCTATCATTCGTGCCGCCTGGGACTTTCCGAATCTTCGGGCATGGCTTACTGATACGCAGTTTTTCTCCGCTCCGAGTCTGCGGTTTAATATATTGAGCAAACCTGTTTTGTCCATATAAATTTCATCTCTTGATGCTTTTCTGAATCCCTTGTTTGATGGATTAAAATACGTACCCATATGCACGCTCCTTTCTCTTATACTACTCCACTCTCACTTTTTCAATTTCACACTCATACTTTTTACTTTCCTTGTCATAATTAACTCCGACAAGAAGTACTTCTTCTCCGTACCCTTTTAATTTTCCTGCATATCTCTTTTCTTTTATCTGCTTTATTGCCGTATCTGCGGTTTTATCATATTTAAGTTCGATTATCATCGCAGGTTTATTTCCCGAATCTGCTCTTGGTATAAGTGCAATATCTGCAAAACCTTTACCTGTCGGCAGTTCCCTTATTACCGTATAATACGCAGGTGCCGTAAAATATGCCATTGTTATCGCACAGCTAAGGGCATTTTCATCATTGTATTTTAATATTGATGTGTAAGTGTCGTGCGACAGTTCGAGAAGTTCTGCTACTTTTTCTGCTTCTCCCCTTATCGTTGCATTAAGTATATCATTACACCTCTGATACATATTAGCAACTTCATTCCAGCTACTTTTTTTCATCGCCGCATGAAATGCTTTTGCTACTTCAAAATTCGGTATATATGCCGCTCCGTTCTGACGATCATATCCCAGATAACCGAGATGTATAAGTGCTGTCAGTGCATCATCTCTTGATTCAACTATTGACAAATCATTTTGAAATGTTTCCGGATCAACCGCTACCTTCTCACCTGCAAGCATTTTCATCACATCTTCTTTTAGTCCGTCAAAATTTAATGTAATAAATGTATTTATCGTATCAAATGCTGATGTGTTTTTCCAGTAGGATTCCAGACTGTGATCTATCATTGCCTGATATACCGAATTTGGATTGTACATATGTTCTTTGTTTATATAATATCCGTCATACCAATCTCTTACCGATTCAAAATTCATATCATATTTTTTACACAGTTCTTCTGTTTCTTTTTCTGTAAATCCAAAGTATGGTGTAAATTCTTTTGAGTCTATCATAGTATACTCTAAAAAATTATTAAGTGCCGATTCTTTTTTTATTTTCTTTATCGGCAGTATTCCCGTAATATATCCGAGTGCAAGAAACTCCTGTGATTCTTCACTTTTAAAAAGTGAATGCAAAAACTGAAGATATTCATGAACTATCTTTTGATTTTGTGAAAACTCTCTGACAATGCAATCCCACTCATCTATTATAATTACAAATTCGTGTTCTGATTTGTCATATACTTGTTTTAAAATAAACGCTGTTGTATTCACATAATCTATATCAGGATATTTTTCTTTAAACTCATTAAATATATTTCTTTTTATTTCATTTACTATATTATCAGTGTATTCATCAACGAATGATGAAATATCAAGGTGGATTACATTATACTTATTAAGATGCTTTTCAAAATCTTCGGACTCTGATATTTTTAAACCCATAAATAACTCTTTTGAGTCACAGCCCCGACTGTAATATGCGTCTATCATTCGTGCCGCCTGGGACTTTCCGAATCTTCGGGCATGGCTTACTGATACGCAGTTTT
>SVNW01000067.1 GCA_015066745.1 Ruminococcus sp.
CTTCCCCCCTTTTTAGTAGTAAATATCACAATCTGTTTTTCTTATAAAATCCCCCCTTAAAAAATCTTCTATATATATATGATTTTAAAAGCCCGTTTTCTTTCATGGAAAAAATATCTTTGTGAAGTGCTACAAGTTGCCTTACTCTTTTTAGTGCAATACTCACTAATCAAATACAAAAAAACACATTTTTTAGAAATATTCACCTTTGCTATCTTTACTGTATATTGACGAAAATTTAAAGACTCCCCCTTTTTAGTAGTAAATATCATAATCTGTTTTTATTATAAAATTCCCCCTTAAAAAATCTTCTATATATATATGATTTTAGAAGCCCGTTTTCTTTCATGGAAAAAATATCTTTGTGAAGTGCTACAAATGACCTTGCTGTTTTTAGTGAAATACATACTGACAAAATATGAAAAAACATATTTTTGGAAACATTCACCTTTACAACCTTTGCCGTATATTGACGAAAATTTAAAGCTATGCTATAATAGTAACGAAACAGAAATTAATTAATTCAAAATCGTTATTACAAGGAGGCATACTTATGTTATGGCAGTATATTACAGATAACTTTAGTGCAGGCGAGCCGATAATTGCGTCTGATATTGACCTGAATATAAGTGAAGTGTATCGTCGTCAGCAATTTAAACAACTTACTGACGAAGGAAAACTTAAACGTTATGAGAATGGTGTTTATTTTATTCCCAAAAAATCAAAACTAGGTATGGAATTAACTATGCTTCCTGATGTGGTAGTTGAATGTAAATATATATCACGCAATAAGAAAATCTTTGGTTATTATAGTGGTTTTGTTTTTGCAAATCAGATCGGAGTTACAACACAAATGCCGTCTGTAAAAGAAATTGTTACAAGTCAGATCGGAAATCCTATCAAACGAATAGAAAAAGGTAATCGCACTTTTGTTGTCCGTAAATCTCGTACAGAAATAACCGAAGATAACGCAAAAATATTGCAGTTTATGGACTTGCTGAAAGATATGGAGCGGTATTCCGAACTTGATAACAATGAACTTACAGAGTGTCTTGCAAGATATGTGAGAAAATTCAATATTACAAAGTCACAAGTGGATAAATATCTGCCACTTTATCCTGACAGAATCTATAAATCTATATACGAAACGGGGCTTATAAATGTATTTGCATGATGATTTGGAGTTGTTTAAAGATATAATTTCAGAAGTATCTTCTTCAATGGAGATAGACCCATCAATAATAGAAAAAGACTATTATGTTACGGTTTTTCTAAAAGATGTTGTATGCAGGCAACCGGATATTATTTTCAAAGGTGGTACATCACTTTCTAAGTGTTATAAAATTATAAATCGTTTTTCTGAAGATATTGATTTGAATATTCAATGTGAAACAAAACCGACAGAAAGGCAACGAAAGCACTTAAAATCAAATATTGTAGCATCAATTGAGAATTTTGGTTTTACTCTATTAAATCCTGATGAAGTTCGTTCAAGACGTGATTTTAATAAATATCTTATAGGTTATCCTACTGGATTTAATGCGGTATATCTTAAACAGCATCTTATAGTTGAAACAGCAGTATTTTTTCGTTCTTATCCAATCAAAAGATTAACAGCTACAAGCTTTATCTATGATTTTCTTTTGAAAAACAATTATAGTAAAATAATAAGTGAATATGATCTTGAACCATTTGAATTAAATGTTCAGTCAGCAGAGCGAACTATGATTGATAAGTTATATGCTTTGGGAGATTATTATTTGAGTGGAACAATTAATGGTCATTCCAGACATATTTACGATATATATAAGCTTCTTGAAATAGTTAAAGTTGATGATGAACTGAAACAGCTTAAAGAATTGGTGCGTATAGAAAGAATGAAAGACAAACAATGTCCATCTGCAAATGATGATGTGGATTTCAAAGTGCTTCTTAATGAGATAATAGAAAAAGATGCATATAAGTCAGATTATGAAAACATAACTTCTGCATTGTTATTCGATAAAGTATCATATAACGAAGCAGTAAAATCTCTTGAGAAAATTTTAGATATTGCTTTATTTGATTGACATAATTTCAAACCACATTCTATTTGTAATGGGTGTGGTTTTTTCATTTTTCTCCGTTTAAATGCATCAGAATTTTTCATAAGTAAAATACAGAAGGAACTATGGCTCTCCTTTTAAGGAGAGCTGTCAGCAAAGCTGACTGAGAGGTTATCCCCCTCAAAATAAAATACCATTACCGTTATTGCATACACAAAATCACTTGAATAAATACCTGAAAAATGTTATAATCAAATAGTATAGTTTTGGTTTGAAGGAGTTTGTGTAAAATGGAAAATAAAAAGTTTGTAGCATCTGATAATAAAAATATAAATTACATGGGAAGAATTGATTTTGAAAATAAGAAAAAACCGGCTCTTATATATGCAGGGTCAAATCTTCGTTTTAAGTTTACGGGAAATTCGTTATCAATAGCGATAGATAATATATCATTCAGGCAGGATATATGGCTCGGATATTTCCTTGACGGTAAGCAATATACTTTAAAAATCTGTGAAAAAGACGATAGTATAAAGTGTGAGCCTGAAAAAGAACCAAGGTTTGAAACGACGGAAAATATGATTTTTGATATTCCTGTTGAAAATAATAACGATGTTCATACTTTTATACTTTATAAGAAAATGGACGGAACTCATATTTTCAGATTTAACGGTTTTTATGTAGATAATGAATGTGACATAGTTTCTCAGCCTGCTCTGCCAAAGAGAAAACTTGAGTTTTATGGTGACAGTGTTTGTTGCGGTGCGGTTTGTCAGGCGGTTGATCATATCGGTGTATGTGACCCTGAAGGGCATGAAGGAAAGTATGATGATTCGTGGTATTCGTTTGCAATGATAACATCACGCCTTTTAAATGCACAGATAAATAACGTTTCTCAGGGCGGTATGGCTGTACTTGACGGTACAGGATACTGTTTTGCACCTTATTTTCCGGGACTTGAAAGTACATATACGAAGTTGCAGTATATAAGTTACTATGATAAAAAAGAATGGGATTTTTCATACTACACACCTGATGTTGTAGTGATAGCACTCGGTCAGAATGATAATCATACTGACGGAATGCCTGATAATGATATAACACAGATCTCTTATCGTGTCAAGTGGAAAGATGCGTATAAAAAAATACTTTCAGATCTTCATAAAAAATATCCGAAAGCATCTTTTATTCTTACAACTACTGTACTTCGTCACGATGTACAGTGGGATAAGGCGATCGATGAACTTATAAGTGAACTCGAAAGCGACAGGGTCTACAGAAATTATTTCAGAAGAAACGGTGACGCTACAGACGGTCACCCACGAATTTCTGAACAGGAAGAAATGGCGGTTGAACTTACAGAATTTATAAATTCTCTTGGGGAAGAAATATGGGCTGAGTGATCTCACAGCTTATTTTTTCTTTTTCATATATTCGCCTGAATTTATTGCTTATCAGCTTGCTTAGCATATATCCGACAAAGCAGAGCATAAACCATATAAATGAAAACGGAAGGCATATCTGCCCCAAGACGTTTGCAGGCATATCAGAATAATCCCATACATTCCATTTAAAGATTATGTTCACTATTATACCTACTACAAATTCAGCACAGGTTATAAAAAGTGCTCCGAAAATACACTTGAATATAATATTTATATTCGTATCATTTGTCATGTGGTATATAAATACCATGCAAATGCCACCTGTTATTGTCATGGACCAGTGGGTATATCCTCTGGCTGTTATTTCGATAAGGCTGTACAGGAAACAGCCTATAAGAAAGACAAAAATACGTTCGCCTGATCTTTGCATTTTTTCACTCCTTGATAGTTTGATAAAATATGCAGTCAAGATATGATATAATTGATTCAAGTATGTTGAAAGCATTTAAAAAATTTTATTTATGTATTTATATTATCCGAAATAAAATTGTTCTTATTCATACAATGTAAAAAACAAATTTTTTTAAAGTGAAAGGTTTTATTTATAATTATGAGAAAAAGTGGTATATTACTTCATATATCAAGTCTTCCTTCCGAATACGGTATAGGAAAGCTTGGGAAAAATGCATATGAGTTTGTGGACTTTCTTGCAGAATGCAGGGTAGGACTCTGGCAGATACTTCCTCTATCACCCACAAGTTACGGTGATTCTCCGTATCAGTCATTTTCAGCATTTGCAGGAAATCCTTATTTTATAGATTTTGAGCTTCTTGAAGAAGAAGGTCTGCTTTTAAAGTCAGATTACGCAAAGATAAAGTGGGAAAACGAAAGCGGAAAAGTTGACTATGAGTTTCTTTACAACAATGTATACGATGTTTTAAGAAAAGCTTTTGCAAGATTCAAACCTACAAAAGAGTATAACGTGTATGAACTTATGACTCGTGAATGGCTCGATGACTACGCTCTCTTTATGGCACTCAAGTTCCGCAACAACGGACTGCCGTGGTACAAGTGGTCACGCCCTCTCGCAATGGCTGAAAACTCGGCAGTTGACCAGGCAAAGAGAGTGCTTGCCGATGAAATAAAATTTCATAAGTTTATACAGTACTGCTTCTACTGGCAGTGGAACGCACTAAAAGAATATGCAAATGCAAACAGAATAGAAATAGTAGGCGATATACCTATCTACGTTTCACACGATAGTGTGGAAGTGTGGAAAAATCCCGAACTTTTCTGTCTTGATGAAAACAAATCACCTATTGCGGTGGCAGGCTGTCCGCCTGATCCTTTTTCACCTACAGGTCAGCTCTGGGGAAATCCTCTTTACGACTGGAAATACCATAAAAGAACTGATTATGAATGGTGGATAAAGCGTCTGAAAAATGCCACCGAAACTTATGACATAGTACGTATAGATCATTTCAGAGGCTTTGAAAGCTATTTCTGTATTCCGTTCGGAAACGAAACAGCCGAAGTCGGTATATGGCAGAAAGGACCTGACGCAGAACTCTTCAAGAAAGCCGAAGCGGTTCTCGGAAAGATGAATATCATAGCAGAGGATCTCGGATTTATTACAGATGATGTTCAGAAGATGCTCGACAAGACAGGATATCCGGGAATGAAAGTAACGGAATTTGGCTTTGACAGCCCCAAAAGCGATTATCTTCCGCACAATTTTACTACATCAAACTGTTATGCGTATACAGGCACTCACGACAATGATACACTTGTAGGCTGGTACAGATCTCTTGAAAAACCTTCTCTTGATTTTTGCCGTACTTATCTTAACGTGGAAAAAGATGAGGATATACCTTATGCTATGATACGTATGACATGGGCAAGTATTGCACAGTCGGCAGTTGCACAGTTTCAGGACTTTGCACTTGAAGACTCGGACTGCCGTATGAATATACCGTCAACTGTTTCGGGAAACTGGGTATACCGTGCTAAAAAAGAAGACTTTACAAATGAGTTAAAGCAGAAGATACGTATATTAAATATGCTCTATAACAGAGCAACACCAATAAAACAGATCATTACTGAAGAAAGGACTGATTCAAATGAACAGACAGATTTTTATTACAGAACTGAGAGCAGGGATTGAGGAAATTAAAGCCTCAGGAAAAGTTACATCATATGCACTTCACAACAAACTAAGCGAACTTATAATGAAACATATGTCAGATGACTGGAAAAAGAGTAAACAGTCACATCTTGACTCAAGACGTGCCTGCTATTTTTCAATGGAGTTTCTTATAGGCCGTTCTGTTTATAACAATCTCCTTTGTCTTGATATATATAATGAAGTGGCAAATGTTTTTGAAAGCTATGGTTTTTCTATCAATGATATGGAAGAAGTGGAAGATGCCGCTCTCGGAAACGGCGGACTCGGAAGACTCGCAGCGTGTTTTCTTGACAGTGCCGCAACTCACAATATTCCGCTTGACGGATACGGTATAAGATACAAGTACGGACTTTTCAAACAAAGATTTGAAAACGGTTTTCAGGTAGAAGAAGCTGATAACTGGACAAAGTACGGTGATGCATGGTCTGTACGTTGCGAAGAAGATGCTGTTGAAGTAAAGTTTAGTGATCAGACTGTTACGGCAGTTCCTTATGATATTCCGATAATAGGATACGGTGCACATAATATAGGAACACTTCGTTTGTGGCAGTCAGAGTCAAAAGATGACTTTGATTTCAGACTGTTTAACGAGCAGAAATATCTCGAAGCAAACCGTGAAAAAATATTTGCCGAGGATATTTCAAGAGTGCTTTATCCAAATGATGACACTTACGAAGGAAAGAAGTTAAGATTAAAACAGCAGTATTTCTTCTGCAGTGCGTCACTTGCCGATATAATAAAGAAACACAAGATAAAGCATAAGGATATAAAGACTCTCGGAAAGTTTGTAACGATACAGCTTAACGACACACACCCTGTAATATCGGTTCCCGAACTTATAAGACAGCTTACTGTAAACGAAGGTTTTACTTTTGAACAGGCACTGAGTACTGCAAAGGAGATCTTCAACTACACAAATCATACTATCATGCCTGAGGCACTTGAAAAATGGAGCTGTGATCTTGTAAAGGAACTTCTTCCTGAAATATATGATATCATATTTATGATAAACGAAAGCTTTATCGCTGATATGTACAGTATCGAAGGCGGTAAGGACAAAGTAAATGATATGAAGATAATCAAGGACAATATGATCCATATGGCTCATATGGCAACATACTGTTCTTCATACGTAAACGGCGTAGCACAGATACACACCGAAATACTCAAAGCATCCACTCTTGCTGACTGGTACAGCATTTATCCGGACAAATTTCAGAACAAGACAAACGGCATAACACAGCGTCGCTGGCTTGCTCTTTGCAACAAGGAATTGTCAGGACTTATTACAGGTCTGCTTTCGGGTAACAAATGGGTAACAGAACTTTCAGAACTCAAAAATCTTGTTCCATATGCCGATGACGATCAGATAATAAATAAGTTTATAGAAATAAAGAAAACCAAGAAAAAACAGCTTGCCGAGTTTATACTTAGCAAGGAAAATATATCAATAGATGAAAACAGTATCTTTGATATTCAGATAAAACGTCTGCATGAGTACAAAAGACAGCTTCTCAACGCTTTTTCGATACTGTATATCTACTTTGGAATAAAGAGCGGAGAGATAACAAACTTTACACCTACAACATTTATTTTTGGTGCAAAGTCTGCTCCGGGATACAGAAGAGCAAAAGCTATAATCAAGTATATAAATGAAATAGCTTCATTTATAGAAAAAGATGAAGAAGTAAACAAACTTATAAAGGTAGTTTTTGTTTCCAACTATAATGTTTCTTATGCAGAAAAGCTTATCGCCGCAGCCGAAGTATCAGAACAGATATCTACAGCAGGTACAGAAGCGAGCGGTACAGGAAATATGAAACTTATGCTCAACGGTGCAGTAACACTCGGAACACTTGACGGTGCAAATATCGAAATAGTTGAAGAAGCAGGCGAGGAAAACAACTATATCTTCGGTGCTACTGTAGAAGAACTTGAAAAAATAATGCCTGAGTACTGCAGTCGTAAGATAATTTCAGAAAACAGCAAAATAAGAAAAGTTGTTGAAACTCTTATTGACGGTACATTTGATGATGGCGGAAGCGGTGATTTCAGAGAACTCTACCAGTCACTCCTCGATGGCGCAAGCTGGCACAGCCCTGATAATTACTACCTTCTCGGTGACCTCGAATCTTATGTACAGGCAAAACTCAGATGCAACAGTGATTATAAAGACACAATAGCTTTCGGCAAAAAGATGTGGCTCAATATGTGTAACGCAGGAAAGTTCAGTTCAGACAGAACGATCATTGATTATGCAGAAAACATCTGGAAAGTAAGATAACTTTTAAGATCATATAGAAAAAAATCAGTACCGACAAAGAAAATCGGTACTGATTTTTTTAGAAAATGACCGAACAATAGTCAGTCTTGTAAGAGTAACAGAGGAGCGTGCAGTATTGCTTTGACTGAAACAGCAAGAAAAGACGATGCTGAAAAATGCAAAAACTTGTTGGGAGAACCCAAACACCTTAAATGAAAAAAGTGCACCTGCGATATGCAGGTGCGATGAAAAATTATGATTTAAGGACATTTTCCCAATCATCAGGAAATCCCATAAGTTTTTTATTAACATGAGAATACTTTTCAAAGAGCAGTTTTATTTTATCAACAAATTCTGTCCAATGTCTGTCGTTTGGTACAAGATGTTTGAGGCAAAGAAGCGTTGCATATACACGAACACTACTGATTCCTTTCTCAAAATACTGTTTATATAGTTTAGGCGTTTTTGCAAGATTTACATTGTATAAACGTCCGTAGTGAGCGCAGATATTTCTGACAAAAGCAATATGTTCAATCCAGCTTTCGAGGTAAGTATATCCAACCCCATATATCTGAGCAACAGTTTTCTTATCCTGTGGTTTCATATTCTTATAGAATTTTGAAAGTGTACCGAAACTGAATAATAAAAGGTTGTTGTTCTTTTAATTTCATGTACTGTCCTCTAATAATTAAATGACCCGACGTGGTCCGCATTGTTAAGAGGCGTGTCGGGTTCTGTTATTAATATTATATGCGATATTTTAAAAAATGTCAATACCTGCATCAAAGAAAAAAATCCTATTTATCAGAAAATTAATTCGGATCATTTATTTCTGTTATTTTTGGACATCTCATTCAAGATGTCCTTTCGTATTTTAGGGGAATTTTTTTACAGCCCTTTTTTATTGTTTAAATTTATGTATATCCTCAGGGTTTTTGAGAGCATTAAGACTTTTGTGTTTTTTGTTTTCATAGAGTCTTTTATCTGCTTCATTCATTACTTTTGTGAGGTCTATGTTGCTGTCGCATAAAAATTCGTGTACACCTGCACTAAGATGTATGTTATACGGTTTTTCACTTTCAAGGTTAAATGTCTTACAGAGGTTTTCAAGCCTTTGTATGAAAATATTTTCAAAGTTATTTTCATGGATAAGTGCAAATGCCGCAAATTCATCTCCGCCAAATCTTGCGATAATGTCATTTGTACGCATACAGCATTTTAATATTTCGGCAGACTTTCTTATGGAATAGTCGCCTTCGTCATGTCCGAAGATATCATTTATCTGTTTGAGGTTATCCATATCGGCATAGATTATAACTGCCTTTCTTCCTGCGTTATGTTTTATATCCGATACTACGTTTTCGATAAATCCTCTTCTGTTGTAAGCTCCTGTCAGTTCATCTGATTTTGAGATGTGTGAGAGGAGTTTGTTATTTGTGTTTGCTTCGTTAAGACTTTCGATAAGCCTTGACTGTACTTGTTTCTGTTCGTTAAGCATATTGCGGAGTTTTATTGCATATGCGATCTGAGAAATGATTATCGAACTGTAGAAAAGATAATCGTCAACACTAATATCGCAAAGTAACAGTCCGTAGTTTTCTTCACGGCAGAAAATCGGTGCCGCAATAAAAGTAAACCGTTTTGAAGGCATATATTCGTTTTTGAATAAATAAGGCGACTGTATCTTTTTGGATTTGCCTGATTTATGATTTGTATTGTCCGAATAATATGATGTAAGCACTTCGTATGACGGTTGAGCCCAGTCGTATCTTGAGTGTGTAATAACAGGATTTTCGTGAAGATAGAGAAATGTGTTTCCTATTTTCAGGTTGAACTGTTCTATGATAGACAGCAGGCTTATGCTTTCGTTGTTGTTTTCTATAACGTTGCTGATTATTGAGTTTGCAGTGTACATATTTTTCTTGATAAGCTCACGCTGAATAATATTTTCTTCTTTGTTGTGAGTGATTATCAGTTTGTAAAACTCCATAAAAATTTTATAGATATCTTCTTTTTTGCTTTCGGGATTTGCAACAGATATTGTTTTGTCGCAGATAGAGCTGAGAAGAAAATTAAAATTTTCAACTGTTATAAAATCAAGTATATTATATTTTAAAAGAACGCTGAACTTAAAAAGTATCAGGTTTTTGTCGATAACAGTATCAGGATTTTGTGACTGCATAAGAAGAATCAGTATAAATCTTAAAAAGAGATTTATAAATCTTTTGTTTGGCTGTAATGTGGTGTTGTTGCAGTAACTGAATGATATATCGTGTATTTTGTTTATAAATTCGGTTACGTCTGAGTTGTTGTAAATAAGTTGCTGAAGTGATTCACGGTCTTCGGTTATTTTTGATTTACAGCCACAAGAATCTCTTTTGATAAGAGTGGTGTTTACTACGATATCATTTATTTTTATTCCGTTTATCGCATTGAATGCAGCGGAAATGGCGTTTTCTCCGAGTTCACGATAATTTGCTCTTATGGTCGTAAGAGGCGGATTCAGTGTAGATGCGGCAGGAATATCATCAAAACCTGTTACCATTATATCTTTTCCGATCACAAGGCCACGTCTGGATATCTGTTTATATCCCGCCACTGCCATACTGTCGTTTGCAAAACATACAGCGTCTATTTCGCCTGCGTTTCTGTCAAGCAGTCTTCCTATAACGTCTCCACATTCTTCGGTAAAATCGCCCTCTGCAACAAGATTTGGGTCAAAAGGAATGTTGTGTTTAAGAAGAGTTTTTTTGTATTCGTTAAATCTTGTAACTGCTTCGAGATTTGTTGAAGGTCCGCTCACAAATCCTATCCGCTGTGCGTTATGACAATCGACAAGGTGGTCTATTTCCTGTTCTATTCCGTTTGAACTGAAGGAAACGCAAGGGTATTCATTTATTTTTTGTGATATCGTTATTATGGGTGTGTTTTTATATTTCTGAAGTATGTCTGCAATAGAATTGTCAGTGACGAACTTTCCCATGACAGCAGTTTCTATTACTATAGCGTCAAAACTGTTGTTTTCTGCATAACTGAACATACAATTGTACTGGTACTGATATTTTTCAGATATGAGATTGTGTTTTATTGTTTCGATAAATTTTACAGGGAAAACGACAAGGTTTATATCAAGTTGTTCTGCAGTGTGTGCTGCCCCAAGAAAAACTTCTTCGGAAAATTCGTTTTCCATATGCCCGATAAAGAGAGCGACAGTGTACCGTTTCTTCGCCATTTTAACCCCCCACATAAATTTGCTTCCCATTATTATAAATTGATTTTTACCGAACCCTGTCTTTGCGATCCGGCATTTTTAAACGAAATACTATATATTAATTTTAAACTATTTTCGTATAAAAATCAAGTATATTTTAGATAATTTATGAAGAAAAAAATAAAATTATTATTGACAGATTATAGAGGTCATAGTATAATTATCTTATAGACAACAGATACAAAAAATACAAAAAATACAGAAAAAATAATGTAAAAGGACAAAAAAGGAGGAATTTATATGAATGATTCATTAATTGATTTTTTATTTGATATGCTTGAAATTGTCGGTGAAATTATTGACTTTATCACCGATGGTGCAGACAAGAGGGCAGAACGCAGGAAACTAAAGGAAAGCAAAAAGAAAACCGGGATTACAGTTGATGACAGAAAATGTGTAGGCTATAAGTGAAGGGAAGTGTGTTTATGGATTTTATAATTGAAGTAGTCGCAGAAGTTTTTGAAAACATCATAGAACATTTTCTTGACCGCCGTAAAGTAAAAAAGAGAGCACGTCAGGCACTCGAAGCCAGGTGCAGACAGGGCGGAGTAAGTAAAAGGCTGTCTTGTAAAGAGGACGAAGATGTTTTTCTTCTTGACGAAAAAAAGTACGAAGTGCAGACAAGCAGTGCCGATGTTTAGAAATATAAAAAAATAAATGGGTTACACTTGATTTTTGTAATCCATTTATTTTTTTACGGCCACGTTCACTATATATTGTATTATTTAAAACAATTCTATACGACTGAGTAACATATCTATCAGATTGCAATGGAGAATTCCGTTATTATCATAGAAGCTATGAGGAATGTCCATGCGGACAATGATTTTTTTAAAAAAGTCTTTTGTAAGTGTCAATGACGCAAGTTCGGAGGATTCTTTTTTATTGGTATCCATTTGGAAAGCTGATTGAATGTAGATTTTTTTATCTGCGTCATTTACAACGAAGTCAATTTCTTTTTGTGCATTAGCACCATTTGTACGGTCGGTCACAACACCAACATCAACGGAATACCCTCTACGCAGAAGCTCATTGTAGATAATATTTTCCATGATGTGGCCGGGATCATATTGGCGATAATTCAATCTGGCATTCCTGAGACCGATATCCGTATAGTAGTATTTGTTTGGATACTTGAAATAGGTCTTTCCTTTCACATCATAGCGTTTTGCCATCGAAATAAGGAATGAATCTATGATGTGCTGTACATAGTTTGAAACCAGATGAGAATTTACTTTTTCGTTTTTAATGCTGGTTAGTGAATTGGAAATATTTGTGGGATTGGTCAGGGAACTTATCTGTGAAGCCAGGAAATCCAGAATATCATTAAGAATATCTTCACGTTCGATACCATTGCGTTCTACAATATCTTTTACATACAATTCGCTGTACAGAGAGGAAAGATAATCCTTTTTGTCCTTTTCATCTGTTAATGCCAGCAGGCGTGGCATACCTCCATAAAGCATATAGGTATCCAAAGCCTTTCGTTCATCACCGCCTTCGTGAGAGTAGAACTCTTCAAAAGACAGTGGAAATACGTGAACCTGTGTAGCACGACCACGAAATTCAGTAGCAATGTCTTTGGATAATCCTTTTGAGTTGCTTCCTGTAACATATACATCTAAATTTTTATATGCTTTAAGTTCATTGAGCATATCGTAGATTGAAACCTCAATTCCAGCATTTTCTTTGTCGATAACTTTTGTAGTGAGCTGAACCTCGTCGATGAACAAATAGAACTTCTCATTTTTCTTTTTTATAATGAGCTCCTCAATATATTCACAAAGTGTGATTGGATTTCTGAACTTATAGTAACGTCTTTGATCCAATTCAATTTTTATAATATGATCTTCTGAAGTTCCGCATGAAAGAAGGTAGTCACAGAACAATTCAAATAGCAGTACCGACTTTCCGCAACGGCGAATGCCGGTTATTACTTTAACTTCGCCGTTCCACATATTATGAATCAAGCGTTTCAGATAAGTCTCTCGTTTAATCATTATATTCACCTCATACTTGCGACGATAACGTCGATACTTTTTTGTATAGTATACCACAAATTTATCTGATTATCAAGTGGAATAAATGAATTTTCAAGAAATATGGATATAGAGTAAAAAAATAATGGGTTACGTTGATTTTTGTAACCCATTTATTTTTTTACGGCTTATTGCCTATTAAAATGTCATTTCCGGACATAACTACTATGTTTTCAGCATTTCCTGCCGAATGGTCATTGTTCATGGTGAAGTCGGACCAGTCTGTTTTGCTTATGCGTATCTGAAGTTTAAGGCTTTCGTTTGTTCCTATCTGTGACTTGTCACTTGATGAGATAGTGCATACTGTATCGGCATTTTCACCGGTTGTTTCGGAAAATTCGCCTTTTACACCTGTTATGGATTTGTATGCGGAAGGTGAGGTTATAGCTGAGTTGTCGCAGTACATATTGAGATTTCCTGTGTCTGCATTTTCAGCAGTAAAGTAGTAGAGTACGCTAAGATCATTTGCAAAAACAGGGGAGTCACTGAGATTTGTGATGTTTACTTCAAAAGTGATGGTATTGTTATTTCCAGATGAGTTTTCCTGTTTTAATTCAACTTTTAATTTTTCATTTTCGTTTGAAGCTTTTTTGTTTGTCTTTTGAGCTGATGTTGTAACTGTTTCCTCATTGTCGTTATCATCATCAGGCTTTTGTTCTTCATCATTTTTATCAGGCTTTTTGTTTTCGTTTTTATTTGGTTTTTCTGCTGTTCTGTCATTCGGTTCGCTTCCGAAAACAAGTGTGTCACCGTCATAAAGTGCACAGTGCATAGCTTCTGTAAGTGTGCTTCCGTTTGAACCTTCTATATCGGTAAAGGAGAAATCATTTGAAGGATCCCACACGCCGCCGTTATTTTTTATGCGGAACTGAACTTCTTTTTTGTATGCGCTCTGTCCGCCCGGATATACTTTTACTCCCGAAAAATCAACAGAAACATAGTAAATGTGATTTTCCTCATTCCACGGAACAAGTGTGGCTGTTACTTCGTCCTGTGCATAGTTCATGGAGATCTCGATATTGTCAGCGCTTCCTCCTGCGTCATAAACTTCTGAAAGATCGATAAAGTATCTGAGTTCAAGTTTGTCTGTTACTCTTGCAGGCCAGCTTGTCATGTTGTATATCATGGATTTTATTTCTGTAAAATCATTTCCGCTTGCATTGACTGTGTTTTCAACATACAGTTCGTTTCTGTCCGGAACTTCGACAGCACCGAAGTCAACGAGTGTCTGTCCGCCGTATTCCTTGTAGAGTTTGGCAAGAGCGCCTATAAATCCTGCGTTATAGTCGCAGGCAACTTCGTTTGTTGTGTAGTTTGTGATAACATCTTCATAACCGTCAGCGCTGTCAGGACCTCCCACAAGTGCGCCATAGAGAGTGTGCGCCTGTGTTTCCGGGTTGTTCAGGTTATCTGACCATGATGAATGTGCTGTTCTGTGATGCGGATTCTGAGGAGGATTTTCCCCGAATCCTACAACAAAACTTCTTCCCGAACTTCCGAGTGCGTAGTTTACCTGCGAAACTAAAAAGTCCTGATATTTTTCTTTTTTAGACTTTGTACATTCGTCCGATTCGCTGTAGATCCCTGCAAGAAATGCTGTAGTGGTTGCATATCTGAGAGACCCCCACTGATCGACCCATGCAAGACCTTCGGGAGTGTATTTTATCTGTTCGCCGTCACAGCCGTCCGTCCAGAAGTCAAGATGTTTTTCGATTATGTCGGAGTATTTGCTGTCACCCGTTTCCTGAGAGAGCAGAACAGTAGCACCGATATAAACATCGTCCCAGCACTGTGCCCATTTGTAGACTTCATCAGCTTTTACCTGTGACAGATATTCTTCGGATTTTTTCAGATAATCTTTATCATCGGTAGCAAGATAGAGCCACATACCTGCCCATGCAAGTTCATCATAAAATCCGCTCCATGAGTTGTAAAATCCGTTTGCGGCTGTATAGCCTTCATCACTTTTGGTTTCTTCTGCAAACTCGTACAGTGATTTTGCGTGTTCAAGACATTTTTTTGCATATTTGCTGTCTGTATCGTCAAATACTATACTGCAGGCAGCAAGTGAAGCAGCGGCCTCGGCAGATACAGCAGATCCGGGATTTTCCTTGTCAACCTTGTAAGAGGGGCGTTCCATCTGCATAACTTCACACGGTCCCCACCATGCATGATCGAGATTTCCGTCACCTACCTGATAGTAGTATACATCATCTTCGGGGTGGCATTTTATGAGGTAATCATTTACCCATTTTATATTGTCAAGTATGTATGGAAGCTGTCCGCTTTCTTCGTAACTTTCAAGGTCTTCGTATACAGACCAGGCAAGCATGGTGCTTGTGTATGCCATAGGAAGATTGAACTTTACGTGATCTCCGGCATCGTAAAAACCGCCTGTAAGGTCAAGTCCGACATCACTGCCGTCAGTAAGTCCGGAATCGCCTCGCCAGTTGCATCTTACGTTTTCAGGAAGATCGCCCGAACGTTGCAGGTCGTAGAAGAGGATAGCTTTCTGAAGTGCTTCTCCGTAGTTAAAATCTCCTGTTCCTTTTTTGCCTTCATATTTATCAGCGTTTTCGGTGAGATTTCCTGTATTAAGAGATGTGTCGGTATACAGTGGTGTGAAGTTTGTATCTTCGCTTTTATCATCGTCTGTATTTTCTTCATCATTTTTGTCTTCTGAAGATTTATCTTCATTTTCATCTTCATCAGAATTTTTTTCATCATCTTTGTCCTTGTCATCTTCCGAAACAGAAACTGTTTTGTTTACATCTGTATTTTCATCCTTGTCTTTATCTCCGAATACTCCGCAGACTGTAAGTATTGCCGCACCCAGAAGTGCTATTACAGCAATGGTTATTACGGTTTCTTTTATCTTATTTTTCTTTTCATTCAACGATTACACACCCTTATAGTTTTTTACATAGATAATTCTATCATATAAAGGTGTTGCAAGTCAAGGTTTTATGCACCTATACGCACTGACTGAGAGTATTTGTTTTCGCTTCGTTTGTATGCTGTATATGCTTTGTCAAATTCCGCTTTTTTATGACGGCTCAGTATTACAAATTCGCCGTTATCCATTTCTATAAGGCAATCATTTATGTCTGATATATGCTTAAAATTTAATATGTATGTTCTGTGCGTCCTGAAAAAGAATCTTTTGGGAAGGCGTTCTTCAAGACTGCTTATAGATTCACTGCATAAATAGTTATCTTCGTTTGTTCTTATATTTGTATATCGTTTATCAGCTTCTACATACACAATATTATCTATATCTATATTTTTATACGAATGCTTATGTTTTATATCGATTGATACCGCAAGAAGATTGTTGTCAATCGATTCAAGGAACAAACGGCAGATATCATCGTACTTGAATGGTTTAAGCAGACATGACAGGGGATTTAGTTCGGAAGAATAATAAATATTTTCCGGAGAAACTGTCATAAGTATTATAACTGCGGTACAGCCCTGACTTCTGAGAATTTTAGCAGTTTCAAATCCTTTTGTCTGAAGACCGCAGTTAAAGTTTTCACTCAGAAGTATGATATCAGGTTTTTCAGCAGTAGCTGTATTTATAAAATTTTCACCCTGCGGAAGTTCAGTGGCAATTATATTATGCATCATCTGTAACTTGCCTATCATTTCGTTTAAAAGTCTTCTTGTAACAATATTTTCTTCACATATACTTACTTTTATCATAAAAATAACTCCTGATTTATTATAGTGAATGTCGGGAAAAATTTGACTTTCACTAAAGTTTGATTGCTTTTATTAAATATTTCGTCGTTAATAATATCATATTAATTAAATCCCCGTCAATTTCATGTTAAAATCGTGTTAAGAAATATTATGCCTTTTCATTTAATTTTCATGTTAGAAGCATTTTTATTTCATAGCATATTGTTATTATAAGGCTGTAAGATAAGACCTTGTATATTTATGAAAGGATAGTGTGTGACTTGAAAACAAAACTCAGAAAACGTAATATGCTGATATCATCTTTTCTTGCAGCAGTGATGGCATTTCAGCTTGTATCATGCGATGAAGATGAAAGCAGTATGGTTAGAAATGATACCGACAGTTCTTCGCAGGTAACCGAAAGCGTACAAAATAAAGAAACTGATGATAAAACAGAAACCCAAAAGGCAGTAACCGATAAAACCGATGACACTGTTAAGACAGAAACCGTTATAGCTGATGCCGGTTTTGAAGTGCAGTACAGTGAAAAAGACCTTGACGGTACATGGAGTGAAAATGAGTGTACATTGATAACAGCTTCTGACTCAGGATTTGATATCAAGGGAAATGGTGCAGACTCAAGTAAAACCACACTGGAAATAACCTCTTCGGGAACATATCTTCTCAGAGGCTGTATCAGTGACGGAAATATCGTTATAAACAGTCCCGATACAAAGGCTGTGCGTCTTATATTTGACGGATTTTCTATAAGCTGTTCATATGACGCACCGATAAATGTACCGCTTGCAGACAAGGTCATAATAACTCTTGCTGATAATACCAAAAACAGTATTTCAGATACAGCAAGACAAGCGACAGGAGCGGAAGACGAAGCAACAGGAGCGGTGTTCTGCCGTTCAAATCTGACTTTTAACGGAAACGGAAACCTTAAAGTAAATGCTGAATTTGCCGATGGTATAGTTTCAAAGGACAAGTTAAGAATAGTTTCTGGAAATATAGACGTAACAAGTGCAGATGACGGATTTACAGGACGTGACCTTTTTGCAATGAAGGACGGAAATATAAAAGTAACTTCATCAGGCGACGGAATAAAGTCCACATATGATACTGATAATCAGAAAGGGCAGATAGTTACAGAAGGCGGAACTATCGATATAACAACACAAAAAGACGGAATACAGTCAGCAAATATACTTATGATAAATGGCGGAGAGATAAAAATAAATGCAGGTGGCGGGAGTGAAAACGGAGAAGTTCATCGTGATGATATGACAGGAGGCAGATTCCATCAGGAACAGAATACTCAGGAAGATACAACAGCAACAGAGAGTAAAAAAGGGCTGAAATCACCATATCTTGTTCTGATAAACGGAGGGACCGTAGATATCAACAGTGCAGACGATGCTGTTCATTCTGACAATAATATAATAATAAATAACGGAACAATAAAACTTACATCTGGAGATGACGGTCTTCACGCCGAAACAACAATAGACATAAATGGTGGAAACCTTGATGTTTCCGAAAGTTATGAGGGTGTCGAAGCTCAGTACATATATGTAAACGGTGGTGTCAACAATATAGTTTCGAGCGATGACGGTTTCAATGCCTCTGCTTCTGACTATTCTTCTGAAACGGTTCTTACTTTTAACGGAGGAGATACAGTAGTAGATGCTTCGGGTGACGGCCTTGATTCAAACGGAAATGTCTATATAAAAGACGGAAAAATAATAGTAAACGGACCTGTGAACAACGGAAACGGTGCACTTGACTGCGGAGACCGCAATAATGAAGTACTTATAAGCGGAGGAACTCTTGTTGCCGCAGGAAGTAGCGGAATGTTTGAACTTCCTTCAGAAAATTCAACTCAGAATATTGTTGCTGCGTCCTCTCTTTCCCTGACTCCCGGAATGGTCTGCACACTTGTCGATGAAAATGATAATGAACTTATTTCATTTGATGTAATAAAAAATTCTCAGGCCATAGCCATTAGCTCTCCTGATATATTGTCAGGAAAAAAGTATAAACTGCTTGTAGATGATGCTTCACAAAAAACAGAAGTTGCAACTTTTGAAACCAATTCTGTTCTTACTGTTTTTGGTACGTTTATGGGTGGCGGATTTGGTGGCGGAAGACCGGGTGGCGGTATGAAATTTGAAGGTGAAATGCCGTTTCCGGACGGAGAAATGCCTGAAAAACCATTCTTTGAAGGTGAAATGCCGTTTCCTGACGGAGAGATGCCGGAAAGACCATTTCCTGACGGCGAAATGCGACCTGAGCATAACGGAAGAGGCGACATAAAACAGATGCCTCGAACAACAGATGTTTTTATGTCTTAAAAAAATCTTACAAATAAAAAAAGAATGCTTTCTTAGATATGTCCATGAAAGCATTCTTTTGTTATATTTATTGTTTTTCTATTTTTCCGTGTGAGAGATATTTGAGATATTCGTTTATAAATCCATCAATTGCGCCGTCCATAACAGCATCAACATTTCCGTTTTCAAATCCGGTACGATGATCCTTTACGAGTGTGTATGGCATAAATACATATGATCGTATCTGTGCGCCCCAAGCGATTTCTTTCTGTACACCCTTGATATCTTCAATTTTTTCAAGATGTTCACGTTCTTTTATTTCAACGAGTTTTGAACGGAGCATTTTCATTGCGAAGTCTTTGTTCTGGAACTGGCTTCTCTGTGTCTGACAAGCAACAACGATTCCTGTAGGGATATGAGTGATTCGTATAGCCGATGAAGTTTTATTGATATGCTGACCACCTGCACCGCTTGCACGATACGCATCTATCTTGAGGTCTTCGGTTCTGATATCTACTTCAACATTGTCATCAATTTCAGGCATTACTTCAACAGCCGCAAATGATGTATGTCTTCTTCCGGAAGAGTCAAAAGGAGATACACGTACAAGTCTGTGAACGCCTGCTTCTGACTTTAAAAATCCATATGCGTTTGTTCCCTCAACAATCAGTGATGCACTCTTCATTCCTGCTTCGTCACCGTCAAGATAGTCGAGAAGTTTAACTGTAAATCCGTGACTTTCAGCCCATTTGTTGTACATTCTATAGAGCATTTCAGCCCAGTCCTGAGCTTCTGTTCCGCCTGCACCTGCGTGGAATGTTACGATAGCATTTGAGTTATCATATTCTCCGGTCATAAGTGTAGCGAGTTTTTCTTCTTCAAGCTGTCTTTTGAATGCTTCAGCTTCGGCTTCGATCTCGTCGTCAGCACTGTTATCATTTTCCTCGATAGAAAGTTCGATAAGTGTTATGGTATCTTCGAGCATTTTGGAAAGCTTGTTGAATTTTTCTATTTTATTTTCAAGTCCTTTTATCTGTTGCATAGTTTTCTGAGATTTTTCAACATCGTCCCAGAATCCGGGTTGTTCAACCATCATCTGAAGCTCAGAAATTTTTTCAGTCGCACTGTCAACAGCAAGTACGTCTCTCAGTTCTTTTAGTTGCGGTCTGTAATTTGCAAGTTCTGCTTTAAGATCTTCTAAAATCAGCATGGGATTATCCTTTCAAAAACGTATTTTTTTATATTTACAAAATATATTCCATATATTTGCATCTGCGTTTGAAAACACATCACATATTATTATACTATAAAATCATAAAAACTGCAAATATATATACACGCAAATCAATTTTCAAAACCTTGACAGACATGGTATAATAGAATTATGAAAAATAACGGAATAACAGAGTATTTTGAGGAAGTAGAAACAGAAGAAGAGTATAATGGCTATTTTTGCAGGAT
>SVNW01000068.1 GCA_015066745.1 Ruminococcus sp.
ACCAATCTCTTACCGATTCAAAATTCATATCATATTTTTTACACAGTTCTTCTGTTTCTTTTTCTGTAAATCCAAAGTATGGTGTAAATTCTTTTGAGTCTATCATAGTATACTCTAAAAAATTATTGAGTGCCGATTCTTTTTTTATTTTCTTTATCGGCAGTATTCCTGTGATATATCCGAGTGCCAGAAATTCCTGTGATTCTTCACTTTTAAAAAGTGAATGCAAAAACTGAAGATATTCATAAACTATCTCCTGATTTTGTGAAAACTCTCTGACAATACAATCCCATTCGTCTATGATAATTACAAATTCGTGTTCAGATTTGTCATATACCTGTTTGAGTATTGTTGCAAACGGATTGTCTATATCCATTATATCAGGATATTCTGCCTTCAGTTCATTGTATATAAGTTCTATTATTTTAGATACGATATTTTCTTTGTAATAATCAGCGATTGATGAAATATCCAAATGAATTACATTGTACTTATTAAGATGCTTAGGGAAATCCTCTGACTCTGATATTTTTAAACCCATAAATAACTCTTTTGAGTCACAGCCCCGACTGTAATATGCGTCTATCATTCGTGCCGCCTGGGACTTTCCGAATCTTCGGGCATGGCTTACTGATACGCAGTTTTTCTCCGCTCCGAGTCTGCGGTTTAATATATTGAGCAAACCTGTTTTGTCCATATAAATTTCATCTCTTGATGCTTTTCTGAATCCCTTGTTTGATGGATTAAAATACGTACCCATATGCACGCTCCTTTCTCTTATACTACTCCACTCTCACTTTTTCAATTTCACACTCATACTTTTTACTTTCCTTGTCATAATTAACTCCGACAAGAAGTACTTCTTCTCCGTACCCTTTTAATTTTCCTGCATATCTCTTTTCTTTTATCTGCTTTATTGCAGTGTCTGCGGTTTTATCATATTTAAGTTCGATTATCATTGCAGGTTTATTTCCCGAATCTGCTCTTGGTATAAGTGCAATATCCGCAAAACCTTTACCTGTCGGCAGTTCCCTTATTACCGTATAATACGCAGGTGCCGTAAAATATGCCATTGTTATCGCACAGCTGAGGGCATTTTCATCATTGTATTTTAATATTGATGTGTATGTTTCATGTGAAAGTTCAAGAAGTTCCGCTACTTTTTCCGCTTCTCCCCTTATCGTTGCAAATATCAGTTCTTCACATCTTGAAATTGATTTTGATATCTCGCTCCAGCTCCCGTTTGCAAGTGCTGACTGATATGCTTCTTTTACTTCATAGTTTGGTATATACGCCATTTTTTCTTCTGTATTGTACGCTAAATAACCAAGATGAATAAGTGCCGTAAGTGCATTGTTCTTATTTGATATACTCGAAAAATCATTTTCAAATCCTTTTACATCGACATATACCGATTCGCCTGCAAGCATTTTCATCACATCTTCTTTTAATCCGTCAAAGTTTAATGTAATAAACGTATTTATTGTATCAAATGCTGATGTGTTTTTCCAGTAGGATTCAAGACTGTGATCTATCATTGCCTGATATACCGAATTTGGATTGTACATATGTTTCTTATTTATATAATATCCGTCATACCAATCTCTTACCGATTCAAAATTCATATCATATTTTTTACACAGTTCTTCTGTTTCTTTTTCTGTAAATCCAAAGTATGGTGTAAATTCTTTTGAATCTATCATAGTATACTCTAAAAAATTATTCAGTGCCGATTCATCT
This sequence comes from Ruminococcus sp., assembly GCA_015066745.1. Classification (GTDB taxonomy): domain Bacteria; phylum Bacillota; class Clostridia; order Oscillospirales; family Ruminococcaceae; genus HUN007. The sequence continues at coordinate 1,741 of SVNW01000068.1, forward strand.
TTTATCTTTTTTATCGGCAGTATTCCGGTGATATATCCGAGTGCAAGAAACTCCTGTGATTCTTCGCTTTTAAAAAGTGAATGCAAAAACTGAAGATATTCATGTACTATTTTAGGTCTGTCTGAAAAATTTCTTACAATACAATCCCACTCATCTATTATAATTACAAATTCGTGTTCTGATTTATCATATACCTGTTTTAAAATAAACGCTGTTGTATTCGCATAATCTATATCAGGATATATTTCTTTAAACTCATTAAATATATTTCTTTTTATTTCATTTACTATATTATCAGTGTATTCATCAACGAATGATGAAATATCAAGGTGGATTACATTATACTTATTAAGATGCTTTTCAAAATCTTCGGACTCTGATATTTTTAAACCCATAAATAACTCTTTTGAGTCACAGCCCCGACTGTAATATGCGTCTATCATTCTCGCTGCCTGTGACTTTCCGAATCTTCGGGCATGGCTTACTGATACGCAGTTTTTCTCCGCTCCGAGTCTGCGGTTTAATATATTGAGTAAACCTGTTTTGTCTATATAAATTTCATCTCTTGATGCTTTTCTGAATCCTTTGTTTGATGGATTAAAATACGTACCCATATGCTTCCTCCGTTCTTTTTTAATTTACATATCAAGTATAACATTTTTTATCATCATTATCAAGCAAAAGCATCGATTGCAAATCAGGTTGTTCTCATTTTTATAATATTTCAAAAGTATAACATACTCATGCATCTATTGCATTTCCCATCCTTAAAATGTTATACTATAATAAAACATACACAACCAAAGGAGGAAAAAATGCAATACACAAAAGAAATATTTGCCCACTACACAAAAGAATACATCAGAATATATCAGGCATACAATACAACTATCGCACATGAAGCTGTAAAACTACAAACGTTCGGAGAAAACTTCAATGTAAATCGTATGACATGGATAAAACCGTCTTTTCTATGGATGATGTATCGTTCAAACTGGGGAACAAAGAAAAATCAGGATAATATACTTGCAATAGACATCAGACGAAATGTATTTGACTCTTTTCTCGAAAGAGCAATTCTCACCTCGCCCGATTCAGATGAATTCAGCGGTAGTGAATGGGAAAAGGCTTTTGATGATACAAAAGTATATTGCCAGTGGGACCCTGACAGAAATATCAACGGTGCCCCGATAAATCGTGCAGCTATTCAGATAGGAATAAAATGCAATGCACTCAGAGATTTTATAGATAACGGGATTATAAAAATACAGGACATAACACCACAAGTAGCGAAATGGAATATACAACGTAAAAATAATAAATTAACACCAAAAGAACTTCCTGTTGAAAAAATTTATGAAATCACAGATAAAAAAATCAGAAACCGACTGGGTATGTAAACAACGACTTTTAAAATCAATAAAACAATAACAAATAATGGTGATGAAAATGGAAATAATTACTCTTGTTGAAAACGAACAAAAAAATAAAAATATCCTCGCAGAACACGGTCTTTCCCTGTATGTCGAAACCTCAAAACACAAACTTCTTATGGATACAGGGCGTACAGATGCAATAATCAAAAATGCTTCCGAACTTGATATCGACCTTACGGCAGTTGACACTATAATCTTAAGTCATGGTCACTACGACCATTCAGGCGGTATTATCCCAATAAGTAAAATAAACAATCATGCAAAAATTATTATGCAAAGCTCAGCGGTACTCCCTCATTACAGCAATGAAAAATTTATCGGTATAGACAGTGCTATATCCGATCTGCCGAATTTACAGCTTATAGACGGCAACCTGAATATTGATGAAGAACTTTTTATATTCAGTGGCATCTCAGGCAGAAAATGCTTCCCTGATGGAAATCTGAAACTTTTTAGCGTCATAAACGGAGTAAAAGTTCAGGACGATTTTTCTCATGAGCAATGCCTTGTCATTTCAGACAACGATAAAAAATGGCTTCTTTCAGGTTGCGCCCATAACGGTATTATCAATATTCTCGACAGATACAAAGAAATTTTTAATGATATGCCTGACTATGTGATAACAGGATTTCATATGATGAAACGTGAAGGAGACGGTGAATATACTGATAAGGATATAGCTGTTATAAAGGAAACTGCACATGAGCTTATAAAAACCAATACTATATTTTACAGCGGTCACTGCACAGGAAATTTTGCTTTTGACACAATGAAAGAAATAATGGGTGATCATTTGGTACAGCTTTATAGTGGAAAAAGAATAATTTAAACATAAATAAAATACATAAAGGGTTGATAAGCAATGGGATTTGAAACTAAAACAGGACTATCCATAAATCAGACGTGGCAACAATGGATTTCTTTTAGTCTTAATTCATGGAACACAATAAACTATGATCTTAATTCTTTTGAAAATATGCCCGAAGAGCAAAACCTTGGGTTATTTCTGAATAAAATAATAGTAAATTATGCTGACCTTGCACAATGTTCATTTGCTGAACACAAAAGCAAATATCTTCAGATAATAAATGAATACAACGAAAACCTTGATGACGAAAACAAGGAAAGACTTTTAAACTGTCTTATCAAAGCAACTAAAAAAGCAAAAGTTTCTTCAACATATGAAAAAAAACGATTTTATCTTGAGATGCAGACAAAACAGTTACTTTGTGACTCTGAAAATGATATGTACTATGACAGTATAAAAGAATATCTTGAAGCAATAATAGAAGAATATATTTCTCTTCCGTATTATGAACGTGAAAGAATTTATTTCAGAGATCAATATGAAAAAATACAAAAGGCTCTCTCAGAACATGTTTATCTTAAAATTTCCATCGGAAATAAAGATCTGAAAATACGCCCTCTTATGATTGAAACAGATAAAAGCGCAAACTATAACTATCTTATCTGTACAGAAGCTCCTCAGGGAATTGACCATCTTATATCGCTAAGACTGCACCATATTAAACTGATATATAAAACACGAGATAAATTCAAAGCTTTGAACAAAGAAGAAACCAAAAAACTGCGTTCACTTGTAGATAAATATTCTGCACCGTATCTTAAAGGGATCTCAGATCCTATGATAAAAGTGCATCTGACTAAATCAGGTATGGAAAACTACAAAGCCTGGATAAATCAACGTCCTCCCTATACAGGCGAGCCTGATATACTTGAATATGAAAACGAAACGTATTTTGTACTTACTTTTAACTGTTCAAAACGTCAGGTTCAGAATTATTTTTTCAAATTTGGTGCTGATGCCATGATTACAGAACCTGAAGATTTACGTGACTTATTTTCAAAAATGTACGACAAAGCTTCAGATATATACAAAAGCATGAAGGAGGAAAACTGAAATGGGTTTCTTTACAGATCATGATATGTCCATAGAAGAATCCGTTCAACAACTTATTACCTTCAATCTTCACGCATGGGAAACAATAAACTATGATATAAATGCCTTTGAAAATATCCCTGAAAAATATCAGTTAGGGAATTTTATCAACCGGATAATATTAAACTACGCCCACGAGGCAAAGTGCTCTGTTGATGAACACAAAGAAAAATACCTCTGCACAATAAGAGAATATTTCGAAGTCAAAGGTTCTGACAACGAAAATAAATTTCTCAGATGCATGATAAAATCAGCACTAAATCCTCTCGATGACGAAGATACATACATAAAGAAGAGAATACATATCAACAAAAAAGTAAAATCTTTTCTTCATAAATCAGAAAATGATATGTATTATGACTCAAAAAAAGAATACATCGAAGCAATAATAAATGAATATGTTTCTCTCCCTTTTTCAGAACGTGAAAAAATATACTTCAAAGAAAAATGTGAAAAAATATATACTGCTATACAGAACTGTTTCTGGATGAGAATAAAAGTGCAGGAAAAAGAGTATAAAATATGTGCGTATTTTCTGGAAACAGATAAAAGCACTAACTATAACTACCTCATATGTTCCGAATCCGATGATGAAAACAATAAACTTATATCATTCAGGCTACAGCATATACGCATTATTTCTGTTGGCAAAGAACATTTTAAAAAGTGTACAAAAGCTAAACTCAAAGATTATAAAAAACAGATAGACCGTCTTGGCGTTCCTTATATACAAGGAACAAATGACCCAATGATAAAAGTAAAATTAACAGAGCAGGGACTGATAAATTATAAAAGATGGATAAATCAACGTCCTAAGTTTGTCGGTAATTTCCCTCATACTGATCCTGATGGCACGACTACACTCATTTTCAATTGTTCTTTACGTCAGATAAGAAACTACTTTTTTAAATTTGGAAAAGAGGCTTTGATAGAAGAACCTGCTGAACTAAAAGAACTTTTTTGTAAAGATTTCAAAGAAGCTCTTGATAAATATGAAGAATAACAAAAAATCTATGTGTACATAATTATCCGGGTACACATAGATTTTTATTTTTTTTACAAAGGTGAAACGGTGAAACCACCCATTCCCATACCTGTTTTTCCGCCTACACCGCTATATGAAGCGTACTGAAAAACACGTAAAAGAAGTTCTCTTTTCTGAAAATCGCCGGGCATCTTCAGATCACAATACCCTGTCATTCCACGAATTTTTAATCCGCTCACATGATATGTATTGCTCTGAAAACTATAGCTCTGATATTCACATTCACTCAATGCATCTGAAAAAAGTGAAAAATCAATAGCATCATCTTCAAAAGCATTGTACTTTAAAACTACAGAATAAAAATATTTTTCGAGATCAGGCTTGCATACCATCTTCCCTTTGCTCTTATACATTGCAGGTGTGACAAATCCTATCCTGCACCTGCCTGATTTACCAAATATACTTGTATCTGCTGTATTTAACGGCTCTTTTTTATTCATTCCTGTAATAACAAGCGGTGTGTCCATGCCATAGATCTTAAATTTTTTCTTATTTTCAAAGACTCCGAGAACTTCGTTTGCATCTTCGCTGAGTATCGAAACCCTTATTATCAGTTTATCACTATGCGGTACTGCAAAAACTGAAAAAGGGTGATACTCTTTCTTGTGCATTATCTCTGCAAGTTCAGTGCTTATCTCCGACATAACTATTCCGTGAAGCTTTACAGCCACATCTGAAAGCATCTTTGAATAGTCCATCTTTCCCGTATAAAAATCACTTTGACAAATCATTTTATTTTTCCTTATAATAATCCATAGATTTTAACGCAATTTCAACTGCAGTATCAAGTGTATCTGATGACGCCATAAATCCGCTGTTATGGCAGAACGTCATACCCTTTATTCCGCTTATACTTTCTATATCGTCCTCTTCAAGTCCTCTCCATGAATCCGGAAAAGGAACTTTTACATCACGACTTTCATCCTCTACCGGTACACCCTGCACACAGTATCCTCCTCTTAAAGAAGGATAAATTACATAAACAGCATCTGTCCCTGTAAGAAGTTTTGAAAACGGAACAAACTTATCGAGTATGACAATTTTGTTTTCCATCTTTTCAAGTGCCTGATATACTATTGAATCTGCTCTTTCTATTGCTTTTTCATGTTCTATGGTTTTAGAGAGGATATTTACAGCTATATCAACTGCTTCAGAAAATGCTTTATCTCTGTCATCGTTACTGTCCCATGCAGGATTAAAAGATGATATAACTTTTGAAATCATATCAGGTTCTCCGCCGTTATCTGCTTCATCGATAACTGATACAAACTTTTCTTCAATACGCTTAAAAGCTCTTTGTGAGCCTGAAAGCATTACTCCGTATTTGTCCCATATCAAACCGAATGAAGCATATCGACGACCATTTTCATGAAATTTCACATCAACACCATGATGATCAAACATTCCGCCACCGATATCGTATACTATACAATCTTCTGTATCTTCCGGAACTTTAAACACACGTTCCACGGTAAAATCAGGATTTACAAGACGGAGTACAGCTGTAGAAAATACGTCATCAGCATGAAATTTACCGGAGTGGGTTATGCCTTTTTGGTATATAGTCATTTTATTTCCTTTCTTTATTTACCATTTCTTTTATGTCATCAAGCATATAACTTAATAGATTTTTTATAATTGTAAAATAATCTTGGTGATTAGCTTCTAGTGTATCAAAGCCATTCTTCTTACCTGTTAAAAGTTTTGGCCCTCTTTTTTCATAACTCTTAATAAGATCTTTTAGAAATTGTTTATTATATAAAACATCATAATCCTTAGAATGTGCGATACTATTTCTAATTCTTCTTGTTATTGTACAAATAGACACTATTTTATAATTTTTTTGATAATCATCATTACCAAAGCCGTATTTTTCAAGAATGCCCTTATTTTCTGAACTAAATTTCCCATCGGGATTGCACTTTAGTTTAGAACTGCATCCTTTGATTAACTCAACCATCTTTTCAAATTTATCATCTGAATTATTTTTTTTCTTATCTATGTTACATAACTTATCAGTATTCAGAAATTTATTTGTGAGAAAATTTTTTTCCATAAGAAATTTTACAAGTTCAACGTCAAAAATAAAGTACCCCAAAGTAATATTATTATTATCTAAACACCATTGAATTATATGTATCAATTCTTTTCCTTCGATGTCTTCCTTTACAAACCTTGATTTTATATGTGGAATAAGTAATTTTAATTCAGTTGGAATTTTATCACTATCAGAATTATCATCACCAGTTAATCCATTATTAATAACATATTTTTGGTTAATATCCTCTATATGTTTTATTAAATCCCTATATGTATCAAGTAAACCTTTTTCACTCACTCTTCTACAAACTTGAATACTATAATAGAATTTCTTCATATATTCAAATAAAGATTTTAAATCCTCATTGTTATTATCTTTGTAATATTCAATTAACTTAATTGGGTTTCCAACCTCTGTAAAAAGTTCTACACTTCTAAGTAATCCATAAAAATTATTATTTTTACTTATTTCCACTATTTCTTCATCGTTATCCTTACATTCAGCGTAAAACAATCGTGTTTCAACACCTCTACATGACATTATCTCAACAAACGTCAAGAAAAACATCATATTATTTCTGTTACCACCATTTGTTCCTATATACACTTTACTTTTTTCATCGAATATGTTCCCAGATCCTCTGCATATTTTGGAAATTATCTCTTCTGAACTATCTTCTTTTTTATATAAAACTTTAATCATATTCTCAGAGGTAACAACCGCATCATTAGAAGTCAAGTCTTTTTCTACGGCATCATTTACGATTTCATAACCTTCAAATCCATCATAAGCACATATTACTTTATCAAACTTTGCATTTATGAGCTTACTTACCGACTTTACCATTCCTGAATTATAGGTGCTACAGTTTTTAACAAATTCATTTTCTTTCTTGCCATAATAATATTTTTTCTCTGCTTTATTATCTTTCATTTTATCTTCAGAAATTTTACTTTGAAAAAAGAAAAATATATTCATAAATTATCTTCTCCTATTATTATTTTGTTTTTTATTATCAAAAAATCCATCTTTAGCAGTATATAAAAACTGATCAAATTGTGGTTTATTTACACTGCCTCTGTTATTCATAAACCACTGATATCCTTCACATGGATTTCCATCTTTATCTATTGCTACAGGATATGAAACAGTTCCATGCTCTTTGACATAATTAAGTGATGTAAGCTGTTCTAAACTCTTTAACATCTTACTGTCAACTGAAAAATTAAAACATTCCGCTAATTTATCGCTTATAAAATACTCCGCATATTTATCTTTAAACGACATCAGATCATATTCAAATGTATCTTTATTAATTTTTCTGATAAAAACATCATCAACTTTTATCTTTACACTGCCCATGCCAAGTGGCTTACCTGTTCCGAGTTTATATGCATACTCAGAATCATTTCCGCGAAGCGACAAAACAACAAGCAGTTTTTTGAGTTGCTCTTCGGAAATATGTTCAAAATAAACATCAAACTCAAATCTATTACTTTCACAGCCTTTTAACGGACGAACTGTAATATTCCGTTCCGTCATAACATTATTATTCTTATCCGGTTCTGCTTCATAATTTTCCTTGCTATGATAATAAAACTTTCTGCCGTTGAGAAGAAGAGCGTCTTTATCAAGTATCCTATACTTCTGTCCATCTATAAAAAAGTCATATGTCCAGAACAGACCACTCTCACCCTCTACGAGATGTGTATACATATCCATACTTGTTATTTTCGGACCGGAAAGCTCCTTAAGAGTAGTGATTTTATTGTATTCGGGCTTGCTTCCGGTAAAAACAGCATCTGAAAATCTTACTGATGAAGACAATACATCATCATTTACAAAACCAAACATTGAACAAGCTTCACATGCACAGGTTCTTGATTTACAAGGATTATAATTTCTTATAAAGTCTGTAAGTTTATTCTGATATATATATCTGCCTATGCAAGACGGTGAAAGATAAATATTTTCCTCCACTTCTTTGTACCATACCGGATATTCTATGTCGTGTTTATTTAAATCTATATGAGTGTTAGCATAAAAATCATGTTTTTTTGCCAACTTATTTATTTTTGGATTCTTGTAATACTCCAAAATTTTATTGTATTTATCAACAGAACTTTCAAGTTTATCAATTTTTGAACAGACACATGAATTAGTTGCCATAAAGATATTTTCGAAATGTTTTTTCGAAATATCTTCACCAAAATGTTTTTTCGAAAAATCTTCACCAATAAGAAGATATCCAATATAATTACCTTTACTTCCAAACTCCGTTACATAATTTTGGGCCTTCTCAGATTTAAAATTGAACTTAACCTTTGAAAATGATGTATACCATTTATCATCATTCCCCTTAATCTTACCATTTCTTTTTTCAAATGATATTTTTCTTTTCTCTTTGTATTCAACTTTATACAATCGTGCTTTATAAAGTACCCAGCCTGATTCTGTATATTTCAGTATACCCGGTAAATTCGGAACAGCTGTTCTTGAGGAAAGCTCCTTATCCTCCTCAAAAGCCGACAGACACGAATCTGTAAATGCCTCGTACATACTTCTGACCATTCCACGCAGTTCGCTTCCGGGTACAACAGGTTCTTGTGGTGCGTTTTCGTTAGTCATTATATGTTCTTCTTTTAAATTTCTATATGAGAAAAACTCTCTGATTTTATGTTTTTCAACATTTTTTCCTTCAACCTTACAAGATTCATTGCTTGTATTTGGAATAAAAAAATCTGTTTTCGGAATAAGCGTACAGTGTATTTTTCCGGTCAGCTCACCTTTCCGATACGGACTTCTCACACACTCTGAACCAAACGAAACAAAATTATATGGATTTATATGCTTTGTTTTAAGACGAGTTTCAGAGTTTTTATTATTTTCTGAAGTACTATAGGAAAATGTTACTTTTTTCTCAGATTCATTTGCTTTTTTAAACAGTGACAGATCTAACTTTTTCTCGCCATGTCCCATACTCAACGCTCCTTATCCTACAACTACACCTGCCAGACGATACCCCGACAGATACATAAGCATATTTTCATCAAAATCATAATAATCTATGACTTTCAGATAGATTCCTTTTTCAAAATCCGCTTCGCTCATATTCAGATAAATTTTCTTCTCTCGTCCGCTTTCTTTGGCGATATAATAACCATCACCCGATTCGACAAATTTCTCTCCGAACATAAGCATTTTATTTTCCAGCGACTTTGTTTTTACGTTTTCATTTTCATATTTTTTATCATAATCAATTATTTCTGAAACAATAAAATCACTGTTGCCTTTTCTTCTTACACTTCTAATCGCACGAAACTCTTTCTCTTTATTAAAAATATGCAGTTCAAGGAGATTATTTTCTTTATGCTTGTCTGCCCATGGAAAACCATCACCATTCCACTTTCCGAACTCAACTCCGGTTCTGTATACAGCTAAAACATATCCGTCACTACACGCTTTACTCAGATCTATTTCGCAGTACTGCATTGTCTACATCCCCCTTTTACCATCGATATAAAACTTGCTTTTGCTGTTTTCATATCAATATTTATATAGTCTTCTTTATCTCCGATGAATATTCCACGACCGACAGCAGTCTGTCCGCCAACTGAAAGAAGACCGTTTTTCAGATCGTCCAGTGCAAGCTTAACAAGATAAATACACCACTGTTCTTCCTCGCTACAATTTCCGAGCATTATTTCAAGTACTGTATCACCGCCAAAATACGCTGTTTCAGTGTACAATGCCCCATCACATGTGGAAGCGTCAAATCTGTTTATTTTATTTCTTGTCATTCTGACAGGTACTGAGCCTTTCAATTTACTTTCAGAGAAAATAATTTTTGAAGCCTGAAATTTCATATTGCCACAGTCACCCCAGAATTTTCTGAGTGTATCTTTCAGAATATTCTTTATTTCAGGTTCAAGTCCAAGCTCACTGTCAAGTATATCAAATGCCCTTGCGCGTATTGCTCCGTTCCAGCTCGAACCGGGTATAACAGGTACCCTCTTATTATCTGCACCACTAACAGTAAGATGTGTAAAGTCAGGTTCATTTGATAAAGCCAAATATGTTCTGATACTTATACCGCCTTCGAGTCTGAGCGGAATTTTTATTATCGATATGTTTTCACTCACAGCATCATCTGTAGTTATTGTTGCGCTGTCATATTTACTTTCATCATAAATATCTTCACAAAAATCAAGATAATTTTGTACCACACCTGAATCATTTTTATCAAAAACAAATTCTTTATAAAAATATTTTTCTCCTGTTTTTACACGTCCAAGACCTCTGTTCTTTTTAAATCCGAAGCGGATCTCACCATTGTTCATGCCTTTTATAGCGTCAAGGATGACCGACCTTACCTTTTTACTGTCTGATTTATCTTTATCATAAAGAACACACTCTATAAAAATAGTTCCTTTTGCGTGAGTCTCGACTATCTGATAATCAAACTTTCCTGTATCTCTGGTAGTCTTCATACCTTCTTCAAGAGCTATTCCGTCACGTACAGAAATATGTACATTTTTATCAAATACAAGATCCGAAAAAATGATACGGCTCATACTTGAAGTATTGTCGTCTTTGTGATTTCCGAAAAGAATTTCCACTGTTTCTTTATCTTTTATATACTCTCTTACCGCTCCTGCAATTGAACTTCCCGGTATAAAAGGCTTTCCGTCTTCTGTAAGAATAACATCATGATCTGTCAATTCTGAGTTACCCGAAGATATGCTTAACGGTGTAATCAGTTCAATCGGTATTCTGTAAAAAAGTCTGTTTTTAACTATTGCTTTCCCCATTGTTATTCCCCTTTCTCTGAAGATATTTTACTGTTGTCAGCATAGTGCGGAAATATGTCTTGAAGTATACAGGATTTTGTTCATTACAGTTGTATGAACTGCCTTTGATATATTCTAATGCATCATTTCGGCGTTTATCATCTTTGATATTCTCTATACTTCCGATAAACTGCTTATAATTTTCCGACTCTTCACACATAAGTAAAAGACGTCCTATCTGTGTAGCGTTAATATTATGAGCTGTACTTTCAGCATAGCTTATAGCGTCATTTTTCAGTTCTTCAATTTTGGTTCTTTCTTTGATTTTAGCCGATACAGGCTTCTCATCGGTTTTACTCTCTGTATTTTCGTATAATTTCATAAACAGCGAACCTGAACCGGACACCACATCGTTATAGTCATATACCTTGATTTCACCGAAGCCGTCGGAAATACGCTCGCCTATACTCTTTCCGGAAAGCTTGTAAATATCTGTTTTCCTGTCAAGTTCGAGTACAAAGCAAGTACCGGCATCATACGCCTGAAAACGCTGTTTATTAAGATTCCAGGTAACGTTATATCCGCCAAGTGTCGTATATCTGAGATATTTATATAAAACGCTCTTTACCGACACTTGCATTTCTTCGAGTATGTCACTCATATATTCGAGAAATACATCAGGGCTTGATGATGGCATACCGTTGTTATCATAAAGAATTGACGGTGATACAAGACAAACAGCTATTTTATCTGTATTTTTTTCTTTTGTTTTTTCTGTCTCCGGAGTAATCTTAAGACGACATTTACCATAACCGGCACTTCTGTAGTAACCTATATTTATCTGACTTTCATCCCCAAATGCTTTATATATATCAGCGAGCATTTCGGGAGTACCGTATATATAACCGGTAAAGAACTGACATTCGCCAAGGGAAGAAATCTGATAAAAATTCTTTCCGTCTATTATACCAGGGTTGTCCTCTGACTGCTTGTGATGATAATTTATTTCATATCCGGTAGATATAGATACCAGTTCTTTAAAATCATCGCTTATATACAGATTCATCGATTTTACCGGCATAGGCGGTGTTGCATTTTTATCTTTGTCATCCTCGGTTTTCTTTGTTACGTTTTCACACTCAGGAGTATCAAAAACATACAGTCTGGTTCCTCTTTCACCGGTTTCGGGAACTTTCTGTTTTGCTATAAAGCCCGGAGCAATAGAAAATCTTCTTTCTCCATCACCCAAAATACCATTTGTAAATCTCAGACCATCTTCAAGATATGATATCATCTTGTCTTTTCCGAGTTTTCTGAAACACAAGCCTTCCATAGTACTTCCGGGAATATAGTTTATATGTTCGTTTCCCTTTGTAGCGATAAGTGGTGAAATTGTTTCTATAGTATATCTGAGCGCTTGACAGTTTTCTATCTTTTCTTTATATGAGTAGCTCACATTTTCATCAACAGAAGCTATCGGTGTGCATTTTACTTCACCGAGACCTCTTGTTCTGTTCATTCCGATACGTCTGAGGAGTTTTATGCATTTTTTAAAGCCTTCAATATATTTTTCATCAAGATTGTATTCACACACAAATGTATTTCCACGGTTTACAACACGGATAGTTCTGAATGATTCCTTCTTTGCTGTACCGTTTTCACCTATTGCTGTCTGTCCGCGTGTATAGGAAAAACAACTGATAACCTGATTTTGTGACGGAACAGGATTCATTGAAATAATATCATCAACGCATTCCTTATAGTTTTCAAGATGAGCGTCACTTAAAATAAGGTTGCCTTCTTTACTGTCCCCTGCTTTTCCGAAAACATTTTTTATAAAATCTTTATCAAGAACTTTAAGTTCTGTTAGTTCTTCTGCGATTTCAAGAAGACACCCTTTGAGTGATTTTGCCTTTATCACAGGAAGTCCGTATCTGTCATAAGCAACATCTGTATCGATCACACTTCCGTAACTTTCTCCGTTTGACACACACAGATCACTTTTGAGTTCTATTTTAAATCTGTTCATCGTCTTCACCCCTGTCTTTGATAATATCGTTAATATATTTCATAAATTTACGGTCCACCAAATCCATAATATCTGTTGCATCATAATACAACGCATATGTTTTTCCGGTCGTTTCATCTTTTTCAAAAAGCTTGTCATGCAACTTATAGCCTCTTGATTGTGCCGACTTTTCAAACGTTCTTACAGCGGATTCACCTTCGGTATAAACCTGTCTTAAAGTTTTTGCACGGCTTCTGTTGTATATACCGCTCTGTTCGTCAGAGTTCTTATCAAGTTCGCAAATTCGTTTTTCAAATTTATCATAGTCAAAAAAATCATTTGTCTTGTTTTCAGTACATACACAATAAGGACGCATATGTAAAAGTGCATCATTGCCCTCTGTATCTTTTGTATTGCCGTATCTGTTACGGCTTACTTCAAGTTCTGTATCTTTTATATGATTGCAGATTTCAAAGTCGATCCAGTTTCCGAAAGGATTGTCTTTATTTTCTTTGAAGGAAAATCCATCGGTTTTTGCACGTTTCTTTGCAGAAGTACAGCATCTTTCCGCAAGTTCATAGGCATCCGAAAAAGGAAAATGGCTCTTGATAAACGCGATACCTGCACACGCATTTATTCCGTATGTATCATGATCTTCTGAATCGCTGTACATATTGTGTTCTGATATTTTTTTCAAAAACAGCTTTGTAAAAGGAAGTGCGATATTTGCTCTTGTAACATATGTAATATCATCGCCGGCAGCTATTACTGAATATATGAGCGGAGCATTGGCTTTGTCTTCTTCTCCCTCATAGGTTTCAGTTGCTTTCTTTTCTTCGATGATTTTCTCCTTGTACTTTTCTATGATCTCTTTTACTTCCAGACAAACTTTCTTAAACTCCTGAGCAACTGTGATTGATTTAAACGTATCTTTTATTTTCTCAAAGCCACCATCAGAGTCAAATTCAGCATTATCTCCTATAATCTGATTAATACGGTTTCCCATATTATTTCCGTCAATGTGGATTACTGCAATATGACTGTCAACACCTTTTGCAAGAATCATATCATCAAGGACGTTTCCAACCTTTATATCATCATAGCGACAATCCTTTTTATCAGAATTTTTGTCTTGCTCTAACTTTATTTTCGATTCCTGAGTAAGAAAAACTTTTTCTTCCTTTTCTTGTGTTACTTTAGCAATCGGAAAACCTGTAAGATAATCCTGTCTGCATATTGGAAAAGCACCTGTATGAGCCGGTTCGGGCATTACAGCTTTAAGTTCACCGAGTTTTTTATTAAGTTTTTCATACTGCTTGGGAAAATTTCCGCTTTCATCGAGTTCTATACAGGCGTACACAAGTTTCAGGCTGTATGTTTTTTCAAAAACCTTAACTGCCATTTGAGTACTTACTGCCTCAAAATCTTCTTTAGTATCAAATACAGCAACAGCGTTACCTCCTGCCGTATCAAGCCATTCGATATTGATTTTAAGTTCGTCTGATACTTCTTTTGCAGTTTCCATGATTATTCTTTCGGGAAGATCCGATACTGCACGGATTTCCTTAAGTTTATTTGTACGAAATACAAACGCCTGTATTCCTCGTACATCATACTTGACCAAATATTTGCCCATATTCACGTCTCCTTTTAAAAATCAAACATTTATTAATATAATATCATACATTGCTGTTTTTTTCAATAGTTTTTATACAAATTATATATTCAAAACAATTATTCGGATATATATCACTTCAAAGCTATTATATTATTTCGATATCAATATTACAAATATAATTATATAATATTTACTTTGATTTGTATATATGAAGTTTTTTAATAATATTTATCACTATATATTATAGATTATACGCAGTTCATTTATCAAAAACCATTAAAACAGTCACTAGTTTATTGAACATATTATTTTTTACTCAACGCAATCCATATTTCCTTAATAATCCATTGACTTTTTTTATTTGACTATGATATAATTGAAAATAGGTAAAGGTTCTTTGTTTGTAATTTATGTCAATTGTGATAATATGTGATGAAACAGTTACACAATTATTAAATTCGGTTACAACGCACCATTCAAACGGCTTTATTGCGACATTTAAATATTACAATGCAATTTAGCTGTTTATAACACCCCCTACACCGTGAGGTGATCGAAA
The DNA here is from genome assembly GCA_015066745.1 of Ruminococcus sp. Lineage (GTDB taxonomy): Bacteria > Bacillota > Clostridia > Oscillospirales > Ruminococcaceae > HUN007. The sequence goes on from SVNW01000068.1 coordinate 17,198, forward strand.
CATTTCTATTGCAATAATTTACACCGGCAACACACGTTTATAACACCCCCTACACCGTGAGGTGATCGAAACACATCATCCTTGCCTTTCTCACCGTTTGTTACGTTTATAACACCCCCTACACCGTGAGGTGATCGAAACACAATAAAACATCTCATGAACATCCAATATATGCGTTTATAACACCCCCTACACCGTGAGGTGATCGAAACTTTAACTTTTTATTCTGTTTAATCCACTGTTGTTTATAACACCCCCTACACCGTGAGGTGATCGAAACGCCTGTTTCTCCATTGATGTATTGACAACAAAATAAGTTTATAACACCCCCTACACCGTGAGGTGATCGAAACTCTACCCAATTGTTCTTAACGTAAATAGTAACTGCGTTTATAACACCCCTACACCGTGAGGTGATTGAAAAAAGACAAGAGCTTATGTGTTACTTAGCCACATAAGCTCTTGTCTTTTTTATATAATTGAATCAATTAAAAAAATACCGTTTTCTTATTATAAGAATTTATAATATCATCATTATTAATTCTCTCTGTTTTTTCCGGCATACGATACATTCTTACTGAGTCATCATTGTCTATGATTTTACTAAGTTCTCCTTTCACTTTTTTCTTTGATGCATGCGAAAAATAACACTCAAAAGATGAATACTGTACTCTTACACCATACATTTCAAGTAATTTAACAACTTTTCTCCTTGTCTTATTAGCATGGATATCATATATGATAAGATAATTTCTCGAAAACATCTCTACGCACATCCTTTCAGATACGGAACAAATAAATCTGTATTGTGTTCTTCAACTGCATTGATATATGAACAAAGCTGTTCTTCCATTTTACCTTCTATTGTATTTGAAAATCCGTTTTTGGTTTTGAGCGGTTTTTCGCAATACTCATCAAAAGTTTCCACAACAATATTTCTTATAGAATCCGATAGTCTGATACTTCCATCTGATTTATATTCAAAATCTTCTTTTCTGTAATTGTCCCTGAATATCTCATACACTATTCTGTCAGCGATCTCACATCTGAAAGGTTCCATCAGATCAGATGCAAGTGCATAATGTCCGGCTTTCAGATCATGCATAAATCCCACACATGGATTGAGTCCGTGTTTTTGGATCATAAGAGTATATTTTCTGTAAATCATACTATATATGTAACTAAGCATACTGTTTACCGGATCGGTAGCAGGGTGTTTTTTTCGTGCTGTAAATTCCGCATCTTCGGGAAAAAGCTCACTTAATTTTCTGAAATATTTACGTGCATAACTGCCTTCTATCCCAAGTAACTCATTACGGCTCAAAACATCATCAAAAAAATCAGGTTCTTCTATATCATCAAAAAATTCACTCAAAAACATAAACTGATTTTTTATCTTTGAATATATTATCTTTTTGGAAAGTGCCAGCCTGAACTGCTCATCATCATTTTGTATAAATTGTTTTTTCTGCCTCTGAAAGTTTCCGCTGTTTGTCTGACATACAACATCTGTTCCGTGTGAAAATGTAATATCAATCCCATTTATCGCAAGTTTGTATATTTCCTTAGAAGAAATATCTGCCTCACCGCTTATACAAACCTCATCAACAACTCTTACAGGAAACTCAAATTTTTCACCGGACTTAGAAACTACAAGTTTACCGTTATTCACCGTCAGCGAAGTCTCAGGATCAGTAAGATAAATATTCATATGATTATCCCCCTTTATCATATCTTGAAAAACGTATCTTTAATAACTTACATTTATGATTATACAGTATTTTTTGTCTTTTGCATATATGAAGTTTTATTGTATTCACTGTCACTATATAACATTAATGATACATGGTTTGTTTTAAAAATTATATTAAATTAATCACTAATATATTGAACAAAAGCCGATATTTGTTCAGATAATGATTTCTTAAAATTTGCTATTGACTTTTATTATATAGCTATGGTATAATTTTATATAGTTAGAAGCTTACAGGCATACAAATTATGGCTTTTGTGATAATATGTGTTGAAACGGTTACACAATTATTAAATCCGGTTACAACGCACCACTCAAACGGCTTTATTACGTGTTTTAAATATTACAATGCAATTTAGCTGTTTACAATACCCCCTACACCGTGAGGTGATCGAAACACATAACGCCGTCAACGTGTACTAATACAATAGTTTACAATACCCCCTACACCGTGAGGTGATCGAAACATCATGACTGCTCGACTATATTTCATTGCAGTTTACAATACCCCCTACACCGTGAGGTGATCGAAACATAGTATAGGTACTAGACATGTTCTGTATCTTAGTTTACAATACCCCCTACACCGTGAGGTGATCGAAACTAACTTAGTTATACCCTTTGGTAAAACTATATCTGTTTACAATACCCCCTACACCGTGAGGTGATCGAAACTAATTTTAGCCATATTAAAACTCCTTTTTTAGTTTACAATACCCCCTACACCGTAAGGTGATCGAAATTTGTGCTAATGCTGGGGTAATAAACCATCGTGTGTTTACAATACCCCCTACACCGTGAGGTTGTTAAAACTTAATAAGGACCAGTTAAGACCATTCTCAACACTACTTATGCTGTTCCCACATTTATTTAAAGTTTTCAACAAAAGACAACAATTTTATATGACAATATTATAAAAATAAGGAGTAAGATTATGTTAATGATATGTGTTTATAACAAAATAACAAAAGAATTTAACGAATATGGTATAGAAGATTATTTAAGAACAATCATCGATGAAAATTATTTGGCAAAATAAATGGATAATTTAGGCGATATTCTTGTCCCCTATATTGGGTCACTTAAACCTTCCAGAATAGCAAGAGAAATGGGATTTATGGAAGATTGCGTTGAAGAAGAGATCGAAGTAAAAGCTTCCGTCCTTGAAGAAGAAATTCACAATGAAGGTGGCACATTTTTTCTTGACGATGTTATTTCTTTTTCAGAAGATGGCTTAAAAG
>SVNW01000069.1 GCA_015066745.1 Ruminococcus sp.
CGAAGTTCAGGGTTGAAAAGGAGTAATGCACGTGATAAACCGTGTCTGATAGCACCAGCCTGACCTGTTACGCCACCGCCTGCAACTGTGCAAACGATATCGAACTTATCCATTGTCTCTGTGAGAGCCATTGGCTGACGAACGATGAGCTTGAGTGTATCAAGACCAAAATAATCGTCGATATCTCTTCCGTTGATTGTGATCTTACCAGATCCGTTGTATACTCTAACTCTTGCTACAGAATGTTTTCTTCTGCCTGTTCCGTAGTAATATTTCTGTTTTGATTCGTACATGTTAATAAGCTCCTTTCTTAAAATTCATAAGCTTCTGGCTTCTGAGCAGCCTGCTTATGTTCAGCACCCTTGTATACTCTTAAACGTGTTAATGCTGCTCTGCCAAGTGTGTTGTTAGGGAGCATTCCGTTTACTGCGATCTTCATAGCCTTGTCAGCCTTGTTAGCCATCATGTCCTTGTAGCTTTCTGACTTAAGACCACCGATCCAGCCTGTGTGCCAGTAATACTTCTTCTGTTCGAGCTTCTTACCTGTAAGGATAGCCTTGTCACAGTTGATGATGATTACGTGATCTCCACAGTCTACGTGTGGTGTATATGTTGGTTTGTGTTTACCTCTTAAAATATGAGCAGCCTTAGCAGCAACACGTCCGAGTGGCTTGCCTTCTGCATCTAAAATATACCACTTGCGGCTTACTTCGCCTGATTTAGCCATAAAAGTTGACATATTCCGTTCCTCCGTTTTTTAAAATTTCGTTTATAATTAATTATCCATTCCGATATACTAAATATTCGCAAGATAGCCCTTTTACGAGCATCTATTCAGTTCTATCGCAACACAACATATATTATTATACTCGTAACCAAATCGTTTGTCAAGCTAAAAAAAGCTGAAATTCAGCGATTTTTTAATTTGTATACCTTATTCTCTCGTTTTCTCATTAAATTACGCTGTTTCTCTCATTTTCTTGAGTTTCATTTCATTTTTTATTTCTGACCTTCGATAAGCTTTCTGAAATTTTCTGTCATGTAAAGAGAACCGCATATTACTATAGTGGCGTCATGTTTTCTGGCTGCCATCTTTGCGAGAACAAATGCTTCACTTGTATCCGCAACGTATTTTTCACACTGAAAATATTCTGCAAGCTTTGTTTTCTCAACTGCTCCCTGAATAAAACCATCTACACATATAACTGCTTTGGCAAATGCAGAAACAAACTTTGCTGATGATTCTATGTCCTTTGTATCGACCATACCGAAAATAAATACTGCATTTTTTATCTCCATCGACATAAGAGTCGAGAGCAATGCACTTATTCCTGCCGGGTTATGTCCACCATCGATTATGATGTCGGGATTTCCCTTGATTATCTCTACCCTTGACAATACCTGTACTTCACCAAGAGCATTTTTTATATGTTCATCACTTATTTCAAATCCCTGATTTCTCAGAACTTCAAGTGCTTTTATTGCACTTGCGGCATTTACTATCTGGTGTCTGCCATGCATCTTTACTTTGTATTCATTTCCCTTGTATACAAACTTTCCGCCGTCTATATTTGTTTCTATATCAGAAAACTCTGTTGATGAAGGTACTATCAGTTCAGAATTTTTAAGAATACACTCTTTACTGAATATATCCATTATGTCCTGATTGTTCCACGAAACAACTGCCGGTCTGTTATTTTTTATTATTCCGGCTTTCTGCATAGCTATTTCTTCTATGGTGTTTCCAAGAAGTGCAGTATGATCTACAGAAACAGATGTGATAACTGAAACCAGTGGTTCTTCAACTACATTTGTACTGTCAAAAACACCGCCTATACCTGCTTCAAGAAATACTATATCACACTTTTCTCTTGCAAAATAGAGAAGTGCTATTGCCATAGTGATCTCAAACTGAGAATACTCATCGTCTCCTGCCGCTGCTGCTACCTGTGTACAAAGTCCGGCAACATCATCCTGAGAAATATTTTCAGAATTTATTCTTATTCTGTCCTCATATACCCTTATAAAAGGTGATGTAAACTGACCTGTCTTATAGCCTGCATTGATAAGACTCTGTGACATATATTCGAGTACCGAACCTTTTCCGTTTGTACCGGCTATATGTACTACTTTCAGATTTTTGTGAGGGTCTGAGAGATTTTTCATAAGTTTCTCTGCCCTGCTCAGATTTCTTACTTTTCCGCCTGATTTTGTGTAACTGTTGATAAACTGCATTGCTTCCTGATAATTCATAAAAAAACACCTCCGTTTAAATAAATCACCGCCTGATGATTTCACAGACGGTGAGACAAAACTATTTACTTGTAACCATGTATCTGCTGAGATTTGAAGCGAGTGTCATTATAGGCATTGTCTGGAGCCATACATGACCGGGACCTGTTACTTTGGTATTGAATAATCCTTCACCGCCGAAAAGTGCATTTCCGATACCTTTAACGCTCTCAATATCTACAGAACATGTAGAATCCATAGCTGCAAGGTAACCTGTATCAACAAGAATTGACTCTCCTGCTGAAAGTTCATATTCAACCACACTTCCGCCAATTTCGAGGAAGAGCATACCGTAGCCACTAAACTTCTGCATTATGAAACCTTCACCGCCAAACAGACCTGCTCCGAATTTTTTCTGGAAGAAAAGTTCATAGTTTACTGTTTCGCTTGATGCAAGAAATGCCGACTTCTGAGCAACGATATTTCTCTGCGGTGAGATCTCTATAGCAATAATCTGACCCGGAACTGATGGTGCAAAAGCAATTTCACCCTGTCCCTTTGGTGTGTACTTGTTCTGGAAAATTGATTCACCTGATACCATTCTGGAGAACATCTTTCCGACACCGCCACCTGCATTTGTAGACATCTGCATATTTGGTGACATCCATGCCATAGCACCTTTCTGACAAGCTACTGTTTCTCCGTCTTCAAGTGTACAGATAACTATCGGAAACGGATCGCCTTTGATTTCATATCTCATAATAAAATACCCCCATAAATATATTTCTCATTAAAATTCGTAATGTGATTTAACGAATTTTAAGTTTTATGGTATTAATTATACACAAAAAACTGTAGAATGTCAATACAAATATGGGGGTTTTTATTATTTATTTGTTATTATGTTGATAACAGACATTTATAATTATTTAAGACCGGCTATAGACTGTTCTATCTTCTGCATCTTTTCCTGAGCCTTAGCAAGCTTTGCCTTTTCAGCTTCGATAAGCTTTTCAGGTGCTTTTGCAATAAATCCTTCATTGTTAAGCTTACCTGAAAGGAAGTCTATATCCTTCTGTACTTTTTCTTTTTCCTTGTTAAGTCTTGCAAGTTCCTTGTCCTTGTCAACAAGTTCATTCATAGGAATAAATGCACGTGCACTGTCTGTTACGGCTGTTACAGCATCTTCGATATCGAACTTCTCTGCTACATTTACTTCCTTTGCAAATGCCATCTTTTCGAAGAACATTGAACAGCTTTCAAAAAGAGCTGTATCTGCTGTTTCAATAAATACATTTGCCTTTACTGACGGCGGAATGTTCATTTCTGTTCTTCTGTTTCTTATTTCCTTGATAACAGCAATAACTTTTTCAAATGCCTCTTCTTCTTCCTTGTATGAATATTTTTCTTCAAATACAGGGAACTTTTCAAGCATGATAGGGCATGACTCATCAGTGAGTGTCTGCCAGATCTCTTCTGTTATATATGGCATAAACGGATGGAGAAGTTTAAGCATTCCCTGCATGATAAATACAAGAACAGCCTGTGCAGATGCCATTGTTTCGCCACCTGCCATAATTCTTGGCTTTGTAAGCTCGATATACCAGTCGCAGTAAACGTCCCAGATGAAATCATAAAGTTTTGATACGGCAACACCGAGTTCAAAATTATCAAGATTGTCATTTACAGCGGCTGCAAGGTCATTAAACTTGCTTATGATCCACTTGTCTTCTATATTAAGATTTTCCGGAAGTCCTGTGAACTTGAAATCATCAGGGAGATTCATCATGATAAAACGTGATGCATTCCAGAGTTTGTTTGCAAAGTTTCTTGATGCCTTTACCTTTTCGTCCATATAACGCATATCATTTCCGGGTGAGTTACCTGTTGCAAGAGTAAATCTGAGTGCGTCTGCACCATACTCAGCAATAACTTCAAGAGGATCTATACCGTTTCCGAGTGATTTTGACATCTTGTGTCCCTTTGAGTCACGTACAAGACCATGAATAAGTACAGTGTCAAAAGGAACTTTTCCCATGTGTTCAATACCTGAGAACATCATTCTTACTACCCAGAAGAATATGATATCATAACCTGTAACAAGTGTATTTGTAGGATAGAAGAAATCAAGGTCTTCTGTCTTGTCAGGCCAGCCGAGTGTTGAGAACGGCCAGAGAGCTGAGCTGAACCATGTATCGAGTGTATCGGGATCCTGACGCATTGGCTTGCCACATTCAGGGCAAACTGCGGAGTTTTCTTTTGTTACTGTCATTTTACCGCAACAGTCGCAGTAAAATGCCGGTATCTGATGACCCCACCAGAGCTGACGTGATATACACCAGTCCTTGATATTTTCGAGCCAGTGGAAATAGATCTTGTTGAATCTCTCAGGAACAAACTTTGTTTCACCGTTCTTTACAGCGTCTATTGCAGGCTGTGCAAGAGGTTCCATCTTTACAAACCACTGTTTTGAAACTCTTGGTTCAACTGTAGTACCGCAACGATAGCAAGTACCAACGTTGTGGCTGTAGTCTTCTATCTTTACAAGAGCGCCTTCTTCTTCAAGATCCTTTACGATAGCATTTCTTGCTTCAAATCTCTCCATACCTGCATAAGCCGGATAGTCTTCTGTGATTCTTGCATCATCTGTCATAACATTTATAACAGGGAGATCGTGACGGAGACCTACTTCAAAGTCATTAGGGTCATGTGCAGGAGTTATCTTAACAACACCTGTACCAAAATCCATCTCAACATAATCATCAGCAACGATAGGTATTTCTCTGTGTACGATAGGAAGTATAACTGTCTTTCCTACGAGATCCTTATATCTTTCATCATTAGGGTTTACAGCAACAGCAGTATCGCCGAGAAGTGTTTCCGGACGTGTTGTTGCAAGTTCAAGATATCCTGAACCGTCAGAAAGCTTGTATCTGAGGTGCCAGAAATGTCCTGCCTGATCCTCATACTCAACTTCTGCGTCAGAAATAGATGTCTTACATGTAGGACACCAGTTTATTATTCTTTCGCCTCTGTAAATAAGACCTTTTTCATAAAGCTTTACGAAAACTTCCTTTACAGCCTTGTTACAACCTTCGTCCATTGTGAAACGTTCTCTTGACCAGTCACATGAAGAACCGAGTTTTTTGAGCTGTTCAACTATTCTTCCGCCGTACTGTTCTTTCCACTTCCATGCACGTTCCATAAAGCCGTCTCTGCCGATATCTTCTTTAGTAACGCCCTCTTTTTTCATAGCTTCAACTATCTTTGCTTCTGTAGCTATGGAAGCATGGTCTGTACCGGGAAGCCAGAGAGTAGCGTAACCTGACATTCTCTTGTATCTTATGAGTATATCCTGTAAAGTTTCATCAAGAGCATGACCCATGTGAAGCTGACCTGTTATGTTCGGAGGCGGAATAACAATTGTGTATGGTTTTTTTGTTCTGTCAACTGTTGCCTTAAAACAATCATTGTCTGTCCAGTATTTGTAGATTCTGTCCTCTACATTACCCGGATCATAAACTTTGTTAAGTTCTTTTTTCATAAATAATATCATTCCTTTTTATATTAATCAGTTATTTTTCTGCACTCTGTGTAATATCTCTTATCCCATGCATGACCCATGGAGAAAGTTTTTCTAGGGAGTGCGCCATCTGAAATTACTGTCGGGAACAGTTCGGATTTTTCCATATCAGGAAGAATAAATCCTATGCTGTTATCACTCATAGAAAGCTTTTCGATTACGTCTGTACCATGAATATAGTCTATCTTGCAACCGTTTTCCGCTATGTAATCATCGAGGAACTGCTGGAGACTGCCTACAGTAAGCTTTGAATAAACCTTTGTTATTCCGACTGAGGTTCTCTTTCCTTTTATAACGTATTCCATTTTCTGCTCGCAGTTATCAGTGTTTTCTGTTATACCAAGAACCTGTGTCATTTTTTCAAGAAGATCTTCTGTATTTACATCTGTAACTATACGATGAATAGCTTCAAACTTGAGTGCAGGAGAATGAAGATTTACTATCTCCACAAGAGCATATCTTGCAGGGTGATTGCTCATATCCTTATCAGGAGATGACTTTTTAAGTTCTTCATAGAAAGCTTTTGCTGTAGCAAGTGAATGATTTCCGTCACCCATAGCATATACAAGAGGAACACAACCGTTAAGACCATATTTTTTGTTGAAGTTCTCAGGATCTTCAAGTCTGGCAAGTGCATCGATGATACCTTTCTGATTTTCTTCGTCAATTACCCAGCCTCTTAAAGAACCGCCTCTCTGCATAAGAGTAAAATCATATACTTTCTGTAATTTGTCCTTTATTTTTTCAACCGGTTCAACTACTGTTCTTTCTTCATCATCAATAAGTATCATGATATGAGGAAGTTCAAGCTTTGCACCACGTCTTACTGCGATCCTTGGTGGTATACGTTCAACAACTGTCGCTTCCGTAGCTCTTACAAGTGAATCAGAACCTTTTGAATAATCGTAGTCTTCAAGATCTATACAGCCGACTATTCCGGCTCTTATTTCTCCGTCATCCTGAACTCTTTCAAGGTAGATCATAGAGTTTTTGTACTCTTCAAAAACATTATCCTTTATTCCCTTATCCATTGCAGAGTGGATCTTTTCTATTCTTTTTTCCACATCATTATCTTCAAGATAGATCTCAGGAAGAATGTAGTCAAGAGTAGAGATACTGCCACTTGTTATTTCTGATGTTTCTTTCCAGTAGTCAGGTTCACTTGTGTACTGGTCGCAAGCGACTACAGACCATTTTTCCATATCTGCATTTTTCGGGAGCAGAATATCGGCATTTCTGAATGTTTTCATAAATTCATTTCCTTTCATTAAAATATGCCACATTATAATGACATTTTTTTGTATATCTGAAGTGCTATAATAGTCACATATCAAACAAATAATATGATAAGAGGTATGCAAATGAAATACATATATACTATACTTAGTGGCAACAACACTTATTCAGTATTTGAAAGAAAAAGTGTCATTGACAAAAAAGTAATAAAAACTTTTGGTATCTGTATCGAAAACAAAACAGATACTGTCTACGTTCCCGATATAACAACTGTCAGGGAAATTGCACTTTGCATAATAAAAATTATATCAGCCGATAAAGTTATGCCTGACAGACTTCATAATGTGTTAAGTAAGATCATCTGAAAAAATCAGCTGAAATAAACCCATTCTGAATCAGGAGCCTTTGCCGGTTTTACGTCCTTTACATAAAATACCGGTGAAGGTTCTTCCATTCCTGCAGGCTGGCATATCTGTATCTCTGCAGTAACTGTTACCCATTCGCCTTCTTTAAGATCAGACTTGGTTTCACATACGCAAAGAAGTTTCAAATACGCTATATCATCGGCACAACAAGTCATTGCGTGTCTTCCTGCAAGGAATGAGTTCGGAGGATAACCTTCGGGTCTTGCTACTACACCCTTGAACTGCACTTTCTTTCCGTTGTATCGAGGATAGTTTTCAAATACATCTATATACCAAAGACCATAATCTATGTCCTCTATTTTTATAACAGGGGCATTTATATCAAAAGGTAGTTCATCAAGTTCTTCGTCTGCTGTACCGTCTTTTTTTATAAACATAAGTGACGCTTCCGGATTTACTGCCTTTACTGCTGCTCTGAGCGGTAATTTCTTTGTGTTTTCATCACATCTGTTAAATACAACAACAGTTGCATACTTGAACTGATCTATCATTATAGAACGCATATTTTTCATCTGTGAATCAAAAACAGAGGCATCAGCCATTGCAGATATCTCAACAAGTTCCCATTCTTTCGGAAGTTCATTGTCAAGAGTTTCATCTATGCTTACCATACAGTTACATTCTATGATAACGGCTGTCGGAGCGTGTTCCTTCTGCACTTTAAGGAGAAATTCATAATTAAAGTCCTCCTTGTTTTCAAGATTGAAAACAACTACATTGTCTCTGAGATCTTCAAGTTCTGTAAATCCGTCTTCACAAACAATTATTGCTACTTTTTCCTGCTCAATGAAAAACTGCTGTGTCAGCCATCTTTGTATCATAGTGGTCTTACCGCTCTCAACAAATCCGGTGAACATAAATACAGGAGTCATATCCATATTAAATTTCCTCTCCCATTAATTTTTATTTTTAAAAAGTGCTTCAAGTTTAACTTCATCTACGTTTGTACCGATAACAACGAGTCTGCCTGTTACATCTGCACCACCGAAGCGAACGTTGTATTCATCAGGAACATAGTCAAAGTGTATCCACTTTCCGTCTGCTGCAGGAACTATTCCCTTTGCTCTTAGTATAAATCCGTAGTTGTTTTCATCAGTAAATGATGCAAGAATATTCTTTATTTCATCTTCAGTAAACTTTCTTACTGTTTCTGTACCCCAGCTTGAAAATACTTCATCTGCATGGTGGTGATGATGTCCGCAACTGCATTCACCGTCATGGTCATGATGGTGGTGATGTCCGCATTCGCATTCTTCATCATGGTCATGATGGTGGTGATGTCCGCATTCACATTCTTCATCGTGGTCGTGATGATGGTGATGTCCGCATTCACATTCTTCATCGTGGTCGTGATGATGGTGATGTCCGCATTCACATTCTTCATCGTGGTCATGATGGTGATGATGTCCGCATTCACATTCTTCGTCGTGGTCATGATGATGATGATGTCCGCACTCACATTCTTCGTCGTGGTCAAATTCATCTTCATATCCGATGCCTTCGATATACTCATCTTCAAAGTCAAGCTGGAAACCGCTGTCCATAACATCTTTTATCTGCTTACCGTCTATTTCATCCCAGTCTGTTGTTATGATAAGGGCACTCGGATTCAACTCATTAAGTGCATCTGTACACTTTTCAAGCTCAGCATCATCAATGTCTTTTGTACGGCTAAGAACTACAAGTGATGCACTCTGAATCTGGTCGATAAAAAATTCTCCGAAAAGTTTAAGATACTTTGAATATTTCTTTACATCAACAACAGCAGTATAAGCATTCAGACAAATAGGGGTATCCTCTGCAACGCCTTCTACTGCCTTTATAACATCTGAAAGCTTTCCTACGCCTGAAGGTTCAATTATTACTCGGTCCGGATTAAAATCAGCAACTACCTTTCTGAGTGATTCGCCAAAATCTCCGACAAGTGAACAGCAGATACAACCGGAATTCATTTCAGTTATCTCAACACCGCATTCTTTAAGAAAACCACCGTCAATGCTTATCTCACCAAATTCATTTTCGATAAGAACAACCTTTTCACCCTTATACGCCTCTGCTATCATTTTCTTTATAAGAGTTGTTTTTCCTGCTCCGAGAAATCCTGAATAAATATCGACAGGAATAAGTGATTCTTCCTGTTCATCACACCATTTTTCAAAAGCATTTATAACATCATTAAGTTCCTGTTTATCTTCGATATTTATAAGTTCCACTTCATTTTCTGCGTGTTCGATAAAACCGTAAAGATAAACATCACCTTCTGTTTCCGGATTTTCCGGAACAAGTGCAAGGTATTCCTTACTGTTGCATTCAAATACCGTAAGAACTTTACATTCCATTACGCTGTCATCTTCAAGTGTTATAGTGATCTTGTCATGATCATGATGATTTGTCTGCTCTTTGTTATTCATTATATTTAAAATTCCTTTCTGAATTTATTTACTGATATTTATGAACCGGAATATATTCAAATCCGTCAAGTAGTTCTTCCATCTTATCATAAACTATTGCTGTGCCATTTGCAACACAAGTAACGGCATTTCCGGCTATTTTACATTTTAATCCTGTTTCTGAACTTATCAGTCTGTCCAGATTTCCGAGCAATGCTCCTCCGCCTGTCAGAATTATCCCGCTGTCGTATATATCACGCACCAGTTCAGGAGGTGTCTGTTCAAAAACATAACGTATAGCTTCTATTATTTCCGCAAGATGTTCTTCTATAGCGAGATGAACATCAAGTTCACTTATTTCTATAGACTGTGGCATACTTGTGTAAAGGTTTTTTCCGCCTACCTTCATTCGCTTGGTGACTCCGGGATTATACGCATTTGCCATTTGTTTTTTTATTTTTTCGGCAGTACGCTCTCCTATAAGCATTTTATAGCGATTTGAAATATACTTCAAAATCGACATATCCAGCTTATTTCCGGCTGTTGTAATCGAATGAGAAACTACTATACCATTTAGTGAAACTACCGCAATATCTGTAGTTCCACCGCCTATATCAACCACCATATGCCCTTTTGGCAACGAGATATCAATATTTGCTCCAAGCATCGCAGCTATAGGCTCCTGTATCAGATACACCTTTCTTGCACCTGCGCCTATCGCTGCTTCTATAACCGCTCTGCTTTCGATATCAGTAATAAAAGAAGGTATACACAAAACAGTACGGGGACGTATCGGCTGATTTCCGAGAACTCTCAGAATAAGCGCTTTTATCATTACTTCAGCCATGCCGTCATCTGAAATAACACCATCGGCAAGAGGACGAACTATGGTTATATAGTCAGGAGTCCTTCCTATCATATTGTAAGCTTCCGTACCAACTGCAATAACTTCTTTTTTATACCTGTGATATGCAACTACGGACGGTTCACTCAGAATTATTCCTTTATGATTTGCTGACACAACCATATTGGCAGTTCCAAGATCAACTCCGATATCCATAAAAGTCCTCCCTTCTATCTTAGTTTTGACTGTGCGGCAGCTACAAGGAACACTGTATCTGCGCCTGATTTTTTCAAAAGATGAGCACACCTGTTCACTGTACTCCCTGTTGTTATGACATCATCACATATTATTACTGACTTTCCTGTCAGGTCGATATCTCTTGACATGATAGATGATATATTAATAAGTCTTTGTGCTCTTTTAAGATAATGCTGTGACGCTGACTTGCCTGATTTGTAGAGAATATTTTTACATAGCTCTGTTTTTAATGCAACTGCTATTTCCTTTGCAATAACTTCAGCCTGATTATATCCGCGTTCACAATAAGACTGCTTTGACATAGGTACCGGAACTATACAGTCAAATTTCATATCACTGTACTCACTGCACAATATCTGTGCTATAAGTTTTCCTGTATATTCGCCGAAATTTTTATTTTTCCCTCTTTTAAGAGACAATACGCCTTCTTTTACCAGATCTTCATAACGCAAAGGAACAACAGCTCCGTCATAGTTTAAGTTTTCCGAACATATACATATTTCTTTTCCGCAGTATTTGCAGACTTTTTCATAAACAATGTTGATTTTTTTATGGCACTTACTGCATATGAGTTTGTCCCATTTTATAAAATCGTTGCAACAAGGACATCTGTTCGGATAAAATATATCTAGTATGTATTTATGAAGTGTACTCATTTTCAACAGCACCTTCAAGTAATGTTTTCAGACACGTATAACGTAACGTTCTTCTTTCATTGTCAACCATCTGAAAAACTTTATTTTGTGAACCTACTATTATAAGCATTCTCTTTGCTCTGGTTACTGCGGTATAGAGAAGATTCCGGTAATAAAGCTTTTCAAATCCGCCAAGTATCGGAAGTATAACAACATCAAACTCACTGCCCTGACTTTTATGGACTGTGATAGAATAAGCAAGCTCAAGCTGTTCAAGAAGATCAAATGTATAATTGCACTTGCGTCCGTCAAAATCTATGATAACTTCATTGTCAAACTTGTTTATAGCAAGTATTTTTCCGATATCACCGTTAAAAATACCTGTACCGTTTTCATTTCCGAGTTTGGTTTCCCGTATCCACACTATGTCATAATTATTCTTGGTCTGCATAACTTTGTCACCCTGACGGAATGTATATATCAGGGATTTTGTTTCACTTTTTGATTTTGAAGGCGGATTAATTACTGCCTGAAGTTTTTTATTGAGTTCTATAACTCCAAGCGTTCCTTTTCTCGAAGGACAAAGTACCTGAATATCGTCTGTCGAAGAATAACCATATGCCTGCGGAAGTCTGCGGTGACAAAGATCAACAACAAACTCAGATGCTTTTTCAAAATCAAGTCTCTGAAAAAAGAAGAAATCATTGTCTTTTACAGAAAGTTCAGGATGTACGCCATGAATTATTTTATGAGCATTTGTAACTATACAGCTTTCCTGCGCCTGCCTGAATATTTCTTTTAACTCAACTACAGGAAGTCTTTTGCTCTCTATCATATCCTTGAGAACATTTCCTGCACCTACAGATGGCAACTGGTCACTGTCTCCTACCATGATAAGACGACAGCTTAGTTTCAGTGCCCTGAGCAGACTTTCAAAAAGCATAGTATCTACCATGGACATTTCATCGATTACAAGAACATCGCATTTTAAAGGATTTGTTTCACAATGGTTAAAGCGTATACGTCCATCTGAATCATATCTTACTTCAAGCATTCGATGAATGGTCTTTGCGTCATATCCTGTCAGGTCTGCTACTCTCTTTGCGGCACGTCCGGTCGGAGCCGCTATCATAACCGTAGAACCCTTTTTCTCATACATTGAAATGATGGCATTCAGCGTAGTGGTTTTACCTGTGCCCGGACCGCCTGTAAGTATCAGAAGACCTTTGGAAAGAGCTTCTGAAATTGCACGTCTTTGCAGTTTTTCATACTTCATTCCGGATTCACGTTCATTTTCATCTATCATTTTCTCATAATCATATGTATCATGTGACGAAAATGCCTGTATAACGCCAAGTCTTCCGGCTATATAACTCTCAGCATTATAATAATCTGCAAGAAAAACAAATTTTCTGTTTACTTTTATATATTCAAATATATTTTCATCATCTAATTCTTCGGCATAAGCTTTTTCAAAGCTCTCACTTTGCACCTCAAGATACTCACATACTTTTGCACTAAGCCTGTCAAGTGGCAAACAAGTATGTCCGTTACTTGCATTTTCAAGCAAAATATATGTCATTCCTGCTTTTACTCTCATAGCAGAATCATGTCCGATACCAAGTTCATCTGCTATAACTTCGGCTTTTTTAAATTCCAGTTCGACTCCGTATGAACACAGAAGGTATGGATTGTTCTGTATTACCTCCATACTTTGAAATCCCCATTTTTTAAAGGCCTTCATTGCAAATTTTGCTTTTATATCAAATCGTGAAAGATATGACATTAATCTTCTAAGACTAAATATCTGTTTTACTTCATTTGAAATATTCTCACATTTTGAAGGTGATATACCCTTTATATCGAGAAGTTTTTCAGGAGTATTTTCCATCACTTCAAAGGTTTTATCACCAAATACAGAAACTATTTTTTTTGCAAGAGACGGTCCTATACCTTTTATGACACCTGAGGACAAATACTTCTGGATATGAACTGCTGTATTCGGCAACATACGTTCGCAATATTCAGCATTAAACTGCGTCCCGAACTTTGCGTGATTTACGTAATTTCCCTCTAAGCGTAGTTTTTCGCCTTCTTCAACTTCTCCTATCTCACCGACAGCTGTAATAAGTTCACCGCCTGCATCAAGGTCAAAGACGATATATCCATTCTCGACATTTCTGAAAAGCACATTTTCAACCACACCTTCAAGTATCAATGTCCTGTCCGCCACAAAACCACCTCCTGAATCGAAAAATACAACCTTTAATATTATACCAACTTTTTAAATAAATTGCAATATTGACGCAGGAAAACTTTATGGGATATACGGCTTTGTGTATATCCCATTGTTATTTATTTATAATATAATGTTTTTCCTATCTTTACTTTACACGATTTTCCGCTGAAAGCGATTCCGTAACTGATAACTTTTTTATAACAGTCATCTATAAACTGCTGTGCGTATTTTTCTTCTTCTATCTGTTTTAGTGCCTGTTCACATTTTTCTTCAAGTTGTTTAAATGAATCCGCAGGCTTTACTTCAAATATCACTGCTACCTTTCTCTGAGAATATTCACACACTGTTATATCGCTTCTCCCGTTTCCGTTTTCACGATTTGATTTTACTTCATATCCGTCACGACCTGTAAGAAGTCCTGCTAAAAATCCATGATAAAAGTTTTCTTTTGTATCATGATAACTTATGCTCTTTCTTAGCCATTTGCTTATTTCATCTTCCATTTTTTCTGTATCTTCGCTTAACATGGCATCAAAAATTTCAGATGTTCCGTTGTTTCGTACTGATTCTTCAAACCATCTTACTATAACATTTTTATATACACTGCGTATTTCAACGTTTGGTATTACTAACTCCGATACGGTATTGTCATTTACTATTTCCGAATTTATTTGTTTTAAGTAACCTGTAAACAACAGAAAACTCCAGATATCTTCGTTATTTACATCTATGTCGGAATATACTGTATTTTCATTTATAACGGCTTTTATACTTCCGCCTGATATCAGCTCTTCTATTTTCTTTTTGGTTTTTTCATCTGACTGTGATATAAGCTGATGTATTATGCTGTTTGAACTTGTATTTATCCAGTATGGCTTACATGAAATTTTGTTATTACTCTTGGCTGATGCTATATACTGTATGATACTCCACGGATTATATATTTCGTTTTCTCCGAATATATATCCGTCATACCACTGTTTCATCTCTGATATTCGCTCTGTCAGGTCATATTCTTTTACTATTTTTTCAACTTCTTCTTGTGTAAATCCGTAGTATTGTGACAAAACACTTTCTGTTATAGGATACACTCTCATATTATTAAGTCCGGTAAATATACTTTCCTTTGAAATTCTCAGACAACCTGTCAGAACTGCAAATTCCAGTGACGAATTTGTCTTTAGTACGCTTTCAAAAAGACTTCGTATAAAGTTTACCATCTTATCATAAAATCCGCAGAAATATGCATTTTCAAGCGGTACATCATATTCGTCTATGAGAACTACTACTTTTTCCTGAGTTACTTCATTCAAACATTCAGAAAGCAACTTTAACGATGTATAAAACATAGTTTTATCAGAAACATTTCCTGTGTAGATTTCTTCAAATTTTTTTCGGTTATTTGGAGAAAGTTTGTTGCTTTTAAGAATATGTGAATGTCTGGCAAATTCACTTGTTATGACCTGTTCAAACTGGTATAGTGCGTAATCAAAATTTTCCTGTTTAAGACTTTTTAAAGAAAGTGTGATAACCGGATATTTACCCTGATATTTAAGATACTGTTCTCCTTCTTTACTTATTTTCAGATTTTCAAAAAGATATGCATTGCTTTCTTTTGTGTTTTCAAAAAATCTCTGAATCATACTCATATTCAGCGTCTTTCCAAATCGGCGAGGACGTGTTATAAGGCTTACTTTTGCTCTGTTGTCTATTAAATCTTTTATCAGTAATGTCTTATCGACAAAATAGTATCCTATATCTATTATTTCCTTGAAATCTTCTATTCCTATCGGTATCGGTTTAAGAATCTGCATTTCTCACACTCCTCTTTATAGTTTTCTGCATTTGTTATAGTAATAGTATAGCTTATTTTCACTATTTTTTCAAGAAAAAAATCACCCACTATAAGTGAGTGATCAATTTAATATTTTATTACACCGGCTATTTACTGCCTGCCATTATCATTTCTTTTAAGCAAGGAAGATCTGCAAGATTTACCAGCCCATCACCTGTAAGGTCTGCATTTGATATCTGAGCATTGTCGAGCTGTGTGTCTCCTACAAGATAGAGGCTTAACATTGTAAGATCGGTAAGTTCAACAACACCGTTTCCGTCAAGATCGCCTTTAAGTTCACTATCTACAAACTTACCATAGCTGATTATTTCTTCACCTGTAGTAAGGTCAACAAGTGTAAGATTTGTAAACATAAGAACTGTTCCTTCTTTAAAGCAACCACCGGGCGTTGCCGGACCTTCACCACCAAGGAAGAAAACCCATTCGGCTTCCGGAATCGTTGCGATTCCGTCAAAGGTACTTGTTACACTTATGGTATCACCTTTAGTTATTCTCTGCATTGTCCAGCCTTCAGCATAATTTATACCCTTATTACGCTTGATAAGACCTTCAACATAACTCTCTATAGTGGAAACACCAAACTGATTGTGCCATACTTCACCTGAGTTTGCCGCACCGACTGTCTTAGCGTCAAGATTTCCTATCTTGGTATAATAGTAGCCGTCCTGACTTGATGAGATCTGATATGTAAGCTTATAACTGTGACCTTCTTCTATAGAAATACCTCTGCATCTGAACTGAACGTCCCACTTATCAGCACCACCGTTAGCTTCGCCACCAGGGTTATTTATAACCATTGTAAATGTCTTGCCATCAGTAGTAAGTTCAGCATCAGCTGCTTCATGAAGACACTGGTGCCAGTTGTTTTCATCAATTTCTTCAGTTTCTTCTGTAACTGTATCATCAGTTTTTTCTGATGTATCATCTTTTTGAGTTGTATCACTGTCACCGGTTTCTTCGGTCACTGTTTCAACTTTCTCTTCTGATATTTTTTCTTCTGCATATATTTCCGTATTCCCACCGGATCTAAATGCACAAGCACAAACTAAAAGTGCAATGGTAAATGCCATTACCTTTTTCATACTATCACCTCATATTTTTTCTGAATTCCATGTAACTTTCAAGTATAATCGTTGCAGCTACTGCGTCTACAACTGCTTTTCTTTTCTTACCTCTTGTATTGGTCTGATTCAGATAATAATGTGCTGATACCGTCGTACTTCTTTCATCCCATAATTTAACCGGAACATCTATAAGCAAAGATAATTTCTCGGAAAAAAGCTGACATTTTTCAGCCCTCTCTCCGATAGTGTTGTTCATATTTTTCGGATATCCGACAACAACTTCTTCTGCACCATGTTTTATTGCGACATCTGCCACCTTGCGTATACAGGTTTCAAAATCCTTCTCATGTATTACTTCAATCGGAGAAGCAAGCATCTCTGTTTTGTCACACATTGCTATACCTGTTCTTGCATCGCCGAAATCTACTGACATTATTTTCATTCAAAAACCTCTCGCATTACCATGGCTGTACAGTGCCTATTATCTCACTTACTGATTTAATTTTGTTTTCATCTAAAAATTCATTCATTTCATCAATGATATTTATCGGTGCAAACGGATTTGTGATAATAGCCGCACCAACCTGAACTGCACTTGCACCTGCCATCATCATTTCTATCGCATCTCTTCCCGAAGAAATACCACCCATACCTATAACAGGAATATTTACTGCATTTGCAACCTGCCATACCATTCTTACAGCGACAGGGAAAATAGCCGGACCTGACATTCCTCCGCAGTTGTTACGAAGTACAGGTCTTCTTGTTTTTATATCTATCCTCATGCCGAGAAGTGTATTTATAAGTGAAACAGCATCTGCACCTTCTGCCTCAACAGCTTTGGCAATAGAAGCAATATCTGTTACATTCGGAGAAAGCTTTACTATGAGCGGTTTTTTTGTGCTTTTTCTTACAAGTGAAGTAACTGCCGAAGCGCCTTCACAGGAAACACCAAATGCCGCACCACCCTGTTTTACATTCGGACATGATATATTGAGTTCTATCATGTGAACATCTGTATTGTCAAGCTTTGCCGCAACTTCTGCGCATTCTTCAGGAGTAGAACCGGCAATATTTGCGATTATTACAGTATCCTTTGTCATAAGATTAGGAAGTTCTGTTTCGATAAACTTATCTATTCCGGGATTTTGCAAACCAACAGAATTCAGCATACCCATAGGAGTTTCTGCTATTCTCGGAGAAAGATTTCCGGTTCTGAGCTGACCGGTAGTACCTTTGGTAGCTATTCCGCCAAGTTTTGAAAGTGGATAAAATTCTTCATATTCACGACCATATCCAAACACACCTGATGCCGGAATTACAGGGTTCTTAAAATCAACACCTGCTACTTTTACAGATAAATCAGCCATTACCAGATTACCTCCTTTGAATCAAAAACAGGACCGTCCTTGCAAACATGTCCAAATTTCTCCTGTCCTTCTTTCTGTACTTTACAAGCACATACAAGACAGGCACCTACACCGCAACCCATTCTTTCTTCAAGTGACACCTGACACGGAACACCGTTTTCTTCTGAAAGTTTTGCTATAGCTTTGAGCATAGGGATCGGACCGCATGAAAGAACAGCAGATGCACCTGAAAGTTCATCTGAAAGCGGACCTGTAACAAGTCCATGAACACCGACACTGCCATCATCAGTGCAGACTATAACCTTAGCACCTGTAGCCTCAAAATCCTTTTTGAGTATAACTGCATCGGCACTTCTGAAACCAAGTATAACAGTCGCATTTTCTCCATAGTGCTGTGCAAGCGGAAGGAGCGGAGGAACACCGATACCACCACCGACTATTACAACTTTATTTTCTTTTTCAGAAAGCGTAAATCCATGGCCAAGCGGTCCGACAACGTCTACAGCGCCACCCTGTGGTATATCAGCAAGAGCCTTTGTACCATCACCCTTAGCGTCAAATACTATTCGGAGTGTTCCCTGTTCCTTATTGATCTCACATATCGAAATAGGTCTTCTAAGTGAAAATCCCTGAGGAAGCACATGGATAAACTGTCCTTCACAAGCTACCTGTGCTATATCCGGGCACAATATTGTGAAGTCATAAATCTGCTTTGCAAGCGTCTGTTTTTTCAACAAAATATATTTTCCCTGAGTATATTTCATTATATCTTAATCCTTTCATAAATACAATCAGATTCAACTGATGATTTTATACTTAATACACACCTATAATTATAACATTTTTTATTTGCAAGTGCAATAAATTTAATCATATTTATTGCAGATTCGTTTGTTGGGTATCAAAAACTTTTATTTAATGTAAACAACGTTATACCATCTATCTCCTGATTTTGCAACTCATAAACTTCATCTATATGTGACATCCTCCCCCCACCTGTAGAGGTGGGTGCTTCCCATCTCTATAGATAAGTTTCGGTTCTCGTTCGATAGTACTAACGTACTAAGCATAAGCGAGCTAACCCCGTATGTCCTACGGTTTTTATTTTTATCATGCCAAAACTATTCGCATACCTTC
>SVNW01000070.1 GCA_015066745.1 Ruminococcus sp.
AATAAAAACCGTAGGACATACGGGGTTAGCTCGCTTATGCTTAGTACGTTAGTACTATCGAACGAGAACCGAAACTTATCTATAGAGATGGGAAGCCCCCACCTCTACAGGTGGGGGAGGATGTCACATCAGTGATTTCCGCAGTTACCCGAACCGCAACTGTGTGAACCACAACTGTGACCGGAATCACCGTGATCGTGATGGTTGCACTTTACATCGGGATCGTAACCGAGAGTTCCGTTAATAAACGCATTTACTGCATTATCTGCATCGCCCGAAACTCCGCCATAAAGTTTTATTCCTGCCTGTGCAAGTGCCATCTGAGCACCTCCGCCTATGCCACCGCAGATAAGTGTATCTACTCCGTTTGCAGTGAGAAATCCTGCAAGTGCACCGTGACCGCTTCCTAATGCAGATACAAGATCTGTATTTTTTATCTGACCGTCTTCAACTTCATAAACCTTAAACATTTCTGTATGTCCGAAATGCTGAAAGATCTGTCCGTTTTCATATGTTACTGCTATTTTCATAATAATAAACCCTTTCTGTTTTTATTTATATTTTATAACTGTTTAGTATCTATCATTATACAACCTCTCCGCTTCACTTCGTTCAGCACCTCTCCTTAAAAGGAGAGGCTTATACTGCGCCTGGATATAACTTATCTTGTACCTATATGTAGAATTCAGCGGGAACTATGGCTCTCCTTTTAAGGTGAGCTGTCAGCGAAGCTGACTGAGAGGTTACATGACATTGCTCCTGAACAGTCACTATATTTTCAAAGTATTTTTTATATCTTTTTTATCAAGCAAAGAAGCTGCTATGATAAATAAAATGCCACTTACGCCAGACTGAACTATACCACCGCTGAGTGAAAGCAGTGATGCCGCCCAGTTGCCGAACATTATTCCTTCTGCTATGGCATAGCCCGATATAGAGATGACCGCACTGACAAATACCGCTACAACATTTCTTGGGCATAACAATGTAGATTTTTTTGAAGTAAACGGTACACAGATAAGTGTCTTTATAATAACTGTCGGAAGTATCCATACAGGTGCTGTAAGAAGGTCGGCAAGCCCTGCGCCTATTGCAGCTGCGGCTGCCGCATACGGAAAAGGCAATATGCAAGCCGCTATGTATATAAAAGTATCACCGAAATGAACATATCCGCCATTTGTACCAACCGGCACATGACACACATATGCCGTCATTATGGTAATAACTGCCGCAAGAACTGCCGCTATAACAAGTTTTCTAGTTTTTTTCATATCAGTGCCTCCCATAACTTCGGAAGATATTTTTCAAAAGGAACACCGTCATTTCTGTCGGTTTTCTCTGCATATGCATCTCTTGCCGCAGATTCTATAAGGTCTGAGGCTGCCTGTGCTATTTCTTTAAGACTGTGTTTTCCGTTCATAAGCCCTGCGGCAATAACAGAAACAAAAAGATCTCCTGTACCCGAATAACTGCCAAACGCCATATTATTTACAGTATAATCTACTGTTTTATCATCACAGACAACATTGTAGATTTTATCACCGATAACCACACCGGTAATAACAACTTTTGACGGTCCTTTTTCCTTTAGTCTGCGTGCCATGTCACAAACATTTTCAAGTGAAAGCGACAGATCCGGCTTTTCACCGAGGATAATACACGCTTCTGTAAGATTTGGCGTGATAACGTCTGCTGTTAATGCCAACCGGCATATTCGTCTGCATAACTCGTCAGAAAAAGTTTTATACACTGTACCGCCATCACCCATAACAGGATCGACAACCAGTAATGTATCTTCCTTTTTAAACTTTTTTATAAATTCTTCGGAAATATCTATCTGTTTTGAATTTACAAAAAAACCTGTTGATATTGCATCAAACGCTATCCCCTTTTTAAGCCATTCCTCTGTAAAAAAAGACATTTTATCGGTAAAATCATCGATATAATAACTGTCATAACCCGTCTGATTGCTCAGAACTGCTGTCGGCAAAGGACAAGGCTGTATCCCCATACATGAAAAAACAGGAATTGCCGCTGTGAGCGAACATTTTCCAAGCCCCGATAAATCATTTATAAGTGCAGCTCTTTTTGTGGACATATTATTTCACTTCTTTCCATATTGTGTAAAGGTACGCCTGAAATCCACAATTCACGCAAACCACATGTTTTCCACACTTTTCATATTATATGATATTAGAGGGATATTGTCAAGTAAAAATGCCGATTTCGGAACTTTTTACTGATTTTCTAAAATTATTTCCGATTTCGGCATTTTTCTTTTTCTATTTAAAAAAATTTTTAAATACTATTGACTCAGCAGACTAATTGTGATACAATCTATTTAAAGAAATTTTTAAATAGGTGTTAAAATGAGTGAATCAAATATATTTAAGGTGCTTTCGGACAAACAAAGACGTGATATCCTTGAACTGCTTAAAGACGGCAGAAAAAGTGCCGGTGAAATAGCGTCCATACTGGATACCACACCGCAGGCACTTTCATACCATCTCAGGCTTCTCAAAAACTCAAATCTTGTTTTAGAGTACAAAATCAAAAATTTTATTTACTATGAAATCAATCTGACTGTCTTTGATGAATTGATTTTATGGATCGAACAGTTACGGGGGGATAAGAAATGAAAAAAACTCCATGGATAATATCTGCACTTGTAGCGATCATAACAGCCGTTGCGATACAGTTTATGCCCGACAAAATACCTGCACATTACAATCTGAGCGGTGAAATCGACCGCTTCGGGTCAAAGTATGAACTTCTGATTTATCCTGTTATTATTTTTATTATGAATATCTTTTGGGTTGTTATTATAAAAAATTTTGAGAAAAAAGCACTTAATGCCACAGATGAAAAAATTTCTGCACAGTGTTTTTCAAATATTAAAGTTGTCAGCATAACAGCTGTCGTAGTTACGTTATTTCAGACGGCTTTGCACATTTTTTCAATCGTAAAAGCATATAATATTTCTCAGTCAGGTGTTGAACATCTTGAGATCGACAGTATGAAAATCACTTGTTTTCTTATGGGCATGATGTTTATAGTATGCGGAAATTTTCTTCCCAAAACCAAAAACAACGGCACTATAGGACTCAGGATATCGTGGAGTATGTACAACGATACAACTTGGAACAAAAGCAACCGTTTTGCAGGCATAGCACTCATGATTTCGGGCGTTGTTACAATGATAAGCTGTGCATTTATTGGCGGAGCAGGGATAATTATACTGATGCTTATGTACCTTACTGTCGTGGTTGTAGCTTCAAGTGTTTATGCACATAAAATCTATAATGAGGAATTAGCGAAGACAAACAAATGAACATAACAAAATTGCCATGATGAGTTTATCTTTTCATGGCAATTTTTTTGATGTATTAACTTTTATTTTTTTATATGTGTCACTCCAACAAAGTTTCCCACTTAAATTCCTT
Source organism: Ruminococcus sp. (assembly GCA_015066745.1). GTDB lineage: Bacteria > Bacillota > Clostridia > Oscillospirales > Ruminococcaceae > HUN007. The sequence goes on from SVNW01000070.1 coordinate 3,444, forward strand.
ATCTCCTGCATAAACAACATATTCACTGTTATACGGCAGATGAACTTTCTTTATATGGGTGTCGGTAAAAACATTATTAATCATGTTCGGGTATGCTCCAAGCAGATTGTTACTTGATACTATACAGCCTTTAACATATTCTCCGTCTATCTCAGCTGTCCATTTCAGCTCAGAGTTGCCTGTAAAAAGCTCCTTTACTTTTCCGACAAATTCAGTATCATCTTCATAAGTTATTATACCTTGCGGTATTTCAATACCTTCTGCAAGATATTCGGTTATTACACCGGAGATATTGGTATACAGCTCTTTTGAACAGGAATTGCAATGATTAACTATAGCATTTTTTAACAATATTGTCAGTGGCATATTTTTTACATATTTATCGTATTCTTCGTCCCATTTTGCATTTTTATCCGAAGCACAATCAATATGTGAAGTATCATATGGGATAAATAATCCATACGGAACGTTATTTGGATATGCACCTGTAGCATCTGTAAAATCAGAGCATATGATACCTTTTATATCATAGTTTTCTACTTTGATTGCCCACTCAGGTAAAGCAAGAGATTGAGCATAATCATTAAGCATATCCGCAATCTCAGAATCATCAGCAGATGTTATAAGACCATCTTTTATTTCTTTTCCTTGTGTTTCATATTCAAGAATAATCTCTCTGAAATTGTCACATAATTTTTTTGCTTTATCATTAAGCCCGAAAATATATTCTTCCGGATAATCGGGTAAATCTGCTTTCTCAGGATCTTCCGAAATGTACTGCGGATATTCTTTCTTCCATGAAAATTCTATATCTCCGGCATTTTTAACAAAATCAGATTCATACGGTATTTCCATACTCATCGGAACAAGATTAGGATATGCACCGATTGATTTTTCGTTCTTATCTGTACAGATAACACCGGTAACAACACCTTTATCTATCATCGCTGTCCACTTAAAATTTGGAATATCTACATCACCAAAGTCTTTCATATCCAAAGCAAAATCACTTTGATCTTCAGAACTTATGATTCCTTGCGGATACTCAACAGCATTTGTTTCATACTCTATTATCATTGCATTAACATAATTAAAAATTGCCTTTGCCTTATTATTCAGCTGTGTAACTGATTTCTCCGCATAATCAGGCATATCTGCTTTTGTCGGGTCTATAAATTCCGGCATATTTTCGCTCCAGCTAAACGAACAATCTTTTGCGTTTTTCAGATTTTTAACATCATACGGAATATTCATCTTCTGTGGAATTTCATTTGGGAAAGCACCCGATTTTTTATCATAATCTTTCAGACTGCACACTACACCTGTAACATACCCATCTTTTATATTAATACTCCAGCTGAGTTTCTCATCGGTATAATCACTCAGACATTCATTGACTTCATTAACAATAAATTTGTTTTCATCACTGTCGTCTGATATTACACAATCATCTATCGTGCCTTTATAAGTTTCCCACTCATTTAAATTGTATTGTGCCAGATCAGCAACAACTTCTGCATAATAGTTAAGTTGCGCTACTTCAACAGATGCCTTTGCCTGAAACTCGCCTTTTGCTATGATCATGTCAACTATATCGACTTTTTCATCTGCATTCAGGTCAAGACCGGCTTCGCTTATTTCAGAGTTTCCAAAAAGAAATGACTTTACTTTGTCAAAACCGACATCAACACTTTCTGCACATATAAATGTAGTTGCCATCATAGATACAGACAAAACACCCGCAATAATCGCCTTATACATTTTCATTGTTTTTTTCCTCCATATTTCCATGTAATTTTCTGTTTTTTTATATAAATTAATGTAATTATTATACACCATACTGATTGTTGTGTCAATTATTTTTTTAACAATATTAGTTATTGACACCTGTAATAATACAGTGTTATAATTTTATAGTATACAGTTGGTTTTGTTCTGTTTTCATACAACAAGCACAACATTTCCGACAAAATAATCATATAAGGAGTTAAAAATGGAAAATAACAACATCACTCAGACCCAGACTCCTACACAGGAGTATACCCCTCGCAAAGCCGCAAAATACTACAATCGCACCGGTGGTGCAATATGCCTTCATTTCGTTATAAATCAGGTCGTTCAGGTAATAGCTATTATCATTATCGCTCTTGTTCTTACCTTTACAAGTAATGAACCGAAAAATATTTCACAGCAACTTACCAGCGGTCCTGTATTGCTGTATCTTATTGCAATCTCGTACATTGTTGCAAATATTACCGGTTCAATAATCGGATTTGCCCTGAACGGAAAGCTTAAAAATTCATTTAAGGGAATGTTTACAAAACCGGGAATTTCATGTTCTCTTATGGCACTGTGTATACCTGCTGCTATGTGTATACAATCTGTAAGTATGATTCTTCAAACTCTTTTTGTTAGTGTAACAGGAAGTTCCGGAATGGAAAATATGCAGATGCCTCAGATTATCCCTGGAAACACAATGAATAACGTAGTGTATGTCCTGTATATAGCTATTCTTGGACCGATAACAGAAGAACTTTTTTTCAGAGGCGCTGTTATGAAAGGGTTCAACTTTGCAGGACAAAAGTTTGCAATTGTTTTTTCGGCATTCTGGTTTGCAGTGTTCCACGGAAATATACTTCAGGCAATGATCGCTTTCCTTCTCGGTATATTCTTCGGTTATCTGAATGTAAAAACAGGCTCAATACTTCCTTCTGTACTGCTACATATAACAAACAACTCCATAGCAACATTACTTGAGGTCATATCCTTATCAATGAGCGAAAACACCTTAAATATATTTTACATTATCTATCTTGCAATAACAATAATTCTCGGTGGCATATGTCTGTTTATAGTATTGTCAAAATTAAAGAAACAGGAAACAAAAGAAAACAAATTTTTCGAACCTGAATTTTGTCCTGAACAGTCCGAAGCCGGAAAATACGGACTGCGTACCGCTGTAAAATCACCTTGCCTGTGGATCGCATTTATTATCTATGCAGTATTGATAGCTATTAATATATTTTAATTGCAAAGTAAGCACCAGATTTGTCCGGTGCTTATTTTTTTATCTTTTTTCAAATAAAAAGGTGTCCGAAAACGGACACCCGAAATTTTAAGTTATTTTATTCTACATTTTTCAAAGCAATATCAAGCGGAACTTTCTTTACACGATAAAACTGCATAAATGCGATAACTGCATATGCTACGATGCCCGAAACTATAATTTTTACAAATACTCCAAAAGGCATCTGATACGGTATCCAGCCTGAAAATTCGGCAAATACCACAACACAGATATATTTCATCAGAGCATTTACAACAGGCATAGTAAGAATAAATGAAAGTACTACAACAATACTTGTTGAAATAATATAAAGTCCGCTTATCTCACGATTGTTATATCCTAAGATTTTTGTCATCGAAATAGACTGAGCATTTTTTTCGATAACTATTTTGGAAAGCAGGTATATAATAAGCATAAACATTACCAGACCAAAGTAATAGAACATATCAAAAACCCCACCCATTGAGTTGTCAAGCTGACGTGACATCTTATTCATATCGTCTTCGGTTATGACAGTACCTATATACATCTGGTCAATATCATCAAGTTTTTCATTGCTGAGATATCCGTTGAAATATCCTTCTTCATATCCGAAAATCCTGTTGAACTCGTCCCTGTCGATATAAACCGATATCATCGTAGGGTCATCATGTATTCCTTTTACTTCAAAATCATATTTCTCTGCTCCGAACTCCTCTTTGAGAGTTATCGTGTCGCCGACTGATACATCAAATTTTTCTGAATACGCAAGTGAAATGTGTAAACCTTTTTTCGTATCAACATCAATGTATTTACTGTCAGCACCAAGTCCGTAAACACTTACTGTTTCACTTTTGAGTTTTCCTTCTTCGGTAACAAGTGAACCTGCACAATATTTCTCTGCGTTCTCATTTTCAGTTTCAGCAGGTGCTTTAAGAATATACTGATACTTGCAGATTATATTTTCGGAAATAAGCTCGCTGTTTTTGTCAAGGAGTTTTGGAAATCCCATACCGAAAAGAAGTATAATATCTGCAAGAAAAATACCGATAACTATCATTATATAATTAGGGAGATTCTGCAAAATGATGCGAATTCTGAAACGGTGCATGATACCGATACGTGTGCTTAATTTTAAAGCCTTCTTTTTACGGTTTCTTTTAAGGTCACGTCTGATAAATTTAAGTGGTGACAGTTTAAGCTTATGTGCAAGAATGACATAATTTATAATAAACATAAGAAATACAGGAATAACTGTTGTACGCACAAATGCGTCAATACTCGGTTCTGTAACATATGTAGGTATGCTGTAATTGCCATAGTATATACCGACTGCAATTTTTTCAAATACCGTATAACCAAGTATATTTCCCAAAAATGCAGAAACAAGTACTACTATAACAGGCATAGCAAGATAATGGCGGATCATTTCACCTCTTGTATAACCTGAGGCACGAAGCGTACCGATAACATTTGCTTCTCGTGCAATAGTGTTATTTGCAGTAATAGCCATGATAAACGCAAGAATGGCAACTACCAGATAGAGAAATACTGTAAACATCACACGGTCATTTCCTGTATCGTCACCTACAAACTGTATAGCCTGATTTGCATACATAGGAATAAACCCGGTAACAATTGACTTTTCACTGAGTGTATCAAGAAATTTTTCGGACATTTCTTTTGCTTCTATATCATCATCGGGTGAACTATTGTATTTCCATGAATAATTATAGTGAAAAGCATTTTCGCCCATAGAAGAAAATCCCTCATCACTCATAACAGCTACACCAAATGTGATAGCCTCAAACATCATATCCGACGGACTTGCATAGAGTGCACTGTAGTCTGAAAGCGCCACAGATCCTGTAACTTTGAGAGCCTTTCCGCCTACTAAAAGAGTATCATCTACACTGATTGAATTGTTATCGGCATACATACGGTCTATCGCTATCTCATCGGTACTTTCGGGAAGTCTGCCTTCCATCACGCAAACTTTGTCTATTTCATTTCGTATTTTATAAATGCGGAGCGTACTGTCGATATCTTCTGTTTCACGTTCGATATAAAAATTTTCATATATTTTCACGTCACCGCTGTTTTCAAAATATTTTACAGTATCATCGTCAGCCTTTGCATAAAGTTCAAAATTTCCGTCTTCGATATTATATTTTTCAAAACTTTCATCATATATCTTCATAAGACTGCCTGAAGCTACCATAAATCCCGAAACAAATCCTATAACTATTATCATAAACACGAAGATAACGATATATTTTCCGGCATCACTTTTTAATTCACGCAGATGTCTTTTTGAAAGAGGACTTTTCATATATTCCACCACCCTTACCAGTCAAGCTCTGTTGCGGAGATCTTGTTTTCGTTGATATAATTTTTTCTTATCATTCCGTCACGAAGCGTTACTACTCTGTCAGCCATATTTTTTATAGCATCATTGTGTGTTACCATAATAATAGTATTTCCGTACTTTTTGTTTACGTCCTCTATAAGTCGGAGTATCTCTTTTGATGTATTATAGTCAAGTGCCCCTGTAGGTTCATCGCAAAGAAGTATATCGGGGTTTTTGACTATAGCACGTCCTATCGCTGTTCGTTGCTGTTGTCCGCCTGAAAGCTGGTTTGGTAATTTGTGACGGTGTTCATAAAGTCCGAGTGTTTTAAGAATTTCATCAACATCGAGCGGATTTTCGCTAAGATATGCACCGACTTCCACATTTTCTTTGATATTTAAGTTAGGTATAAGATTATACATCTGAAAAATGTACCCCAGATGTTTTCTTCTGTAAAGCGAAAGCGCCTTTTCGTTCATATCCGCTGTCTTTTCTCCGCTTATAGAAATATACCCGCTGTCTGCATTGTCAATACCGCCTATAATATTGAGCAATGTTGATTTTCCTGAACCTGACGGACCGAGAAGAACGCATATTTCTCCCTTTTCTATCGTCAGATCAATTCCTTTTAAAACCTCTGTTTTGTTTTCTGCCTCACCAAAGCTTTTTTTGATACCGCTGATTTCAATAAACATAATCATCTTCCTTTCTTTTTTTACAAAACAAAAAACCGGATACAAAACTGTACCCGGAATCTAAAAAAAGACGCACGTACAGCTTTGACTGTACATGAGTCTCGTTATTTAAGGCAAACCAGATGTAAAAACATCAGTATGTTGATTTGTCACGCTTTCGCGCCACTACTCCCTCATGAGTTATTTTATTTGGTAAGCATATGATAACACATTTTCTTTCATATGTCAATGCAGGAAAAATATTTTTAGCTTATATAACAAAACAGAGCGAAATATCCGACACATTTCGCTCTGTTTTGTACAAAATCAATAATATTTTTTTGAAAATCATTTAAACCGCATTTTAAGAAAGACTCTGCTCCCATACTACGCAGTTTTTACCGTTTTGCTTTCCTCTGTAAAGATATTCGTCTGCCTGTTTTATGATTTTTTCAAAATCGCTCTTTATTCCGCCGGCAAGTCCGGCTGTTACTGTAACGTGAGTATCATCGGGCAGTACAATCTGTTCGGATATTTCACTGCACAATTTACTTATGTATTGATGCGCTTTTTCAATATTAATATTTTCATAGTACAGCACAAATTCTTCTCCGCCCCATCTTACAGAGAATACATCATTGTCATTTGCTTCTTTAATAAGACATGAAGAAATTTTGACAAGCACATCATCTCCAACATCGTGTCCGAATTTGTCATTTATTTTCTTAAAATTATCAACATCAAGAATCGCCGTAGATATACCGGTTTCTTCTGTATTTTTTATCATATCATAAAGAAATCTTCTGTTGTAAAGCCCTGTAAGCGCATCGTGAGTACAGTTATAGTCAAGTTCGCACCTTATTCTGTCAAGTTCTACTTCGTAAACAAATGATGTATAGATAACCGTACCAAATGTGATAATAAGATTCACCAGTTTAAATATACCTACATAGGACTGACTCAACTCAAATACATCTGCAAAAAAATTATCCGGAACAACATACTTTATGTTATATACCAGAAGCCCTGCACCAACACCAAGAAACTGATAAATAAAACGTTTATTTTTATAAGACGGCGCAAGGTAATGAATAACCGGTATCATACCGATTATAAAACAAATAAATCCATACGTTCCTCTGAAAAATATTTCGCTGATTATCGCAAAAACCATTATTTCCAGATATGCCTCTACTATTACCTTCTCTGTACCTTTATGTTTTTTTTCATATCCAAGAAGCATTATGTAAATAACAGAACTTATCAGATTAAGCACCGAAAGCGGTGTCAGCTTTAAAACAAGAAAAACCAAAAAATAAGATAAATGAACTATCAGACACAAATACAGAAAAACAGTATTACGATTTTTAGCCAGCATCTTTATAAACGATGAGGCATTTCCTGTTTCCATCCAAATCCCTCCATATTCCAAATTCATAACCCATGATTACGAGATTTATATTTACATTATACAACTTTTCGGAGGATAAGGCAATAATATAATCAATATATTCTTTTTCCCTCCGTCGCTATATTTCTATAATACTGTTTCCAAATACATTTCTATACGACTCCACCATTTGAGTTTCAATCATTACCAGTTGTTTTTCAGTACACATTTGTCCCCCCCTTGTATCTTTTACTACCATTAGTATAACATTTCTCAGATACTATTTCAATATTATTTTATGTACTATGAAAAATCAACTTTGAATATTGAAAGATCACTACAAATAGTATAAAATTGATAATGACATACTAAATTTTTTAATCCTGTAACGAAAATGAATTTTAAAGTATTAATATACAGAACGTTCTGAAAAAAGCACAAGGAGGGGAAAAATGTCGAAAAATATAGAACAATACTACAACGAATACGGAAAAAAAGTTTACCTGTATCTTATGAGCATATGCCATAATCACGACACTGCCGAAGAACTGACACAGGAAACTTTTTATCAGGCTCTCAAAAGTCTGAAAACCTATAACGGAAAATGTTCGGTATACACATGGCTATGTGCTATTGCCAAAAATATGTGGCTAAAAGAATTAGAACGCAGAAAGCGCCACCCTATTGCCGAACCTGATGAAAATAAATCATCTGCTGAACTTCTGCCTTTTGAAAAAATCGAACTGAAATCTTCTGCTATGCATCTGCTTAAACAAATACACACCTTACCAGAGCATGAAAAAGAATTGATACTTCTTCGGGCAACAGGTGAACTTTCTTTTAAAGAAATAGGCGAAATATTCGGCAAAACTGAAAACTGGGCACGAGTAACCTACTATCGTGCAAAACAAAAATTACATAAAGAGGAATGATATTATGAAATGCTACATCGCACAAGATTTGCTACCGCTCTACTGCGATAACCTGACATCACAGGAAACAAATGAAGATATAGAAAAACATCTCCTTGACTGCAAAAATTGCTCGGAGATGTATGAAAACATGAAACAAAAGGAAGATATTATAGAAAATATAAACACCAATATAGAACCTCTTAAAAAGGTAAAAAGAACTAATATAAAACGTATTATAATCATATCAATTTCTTCAATTATATTTCTCTGTACAGTATTTATTTTTGTATTTGTCGGCGTAATTCCGATACATTCAGATAAACTTGATATGGAACTTTTTTATCTTTCTTATAATAATTATCCTGATGGTTCTCAAAGAGATGTTTTGCAAGCAGTATTCACCAGTAATGGTAACACATTAACCAGTTTCCCAGATATACAAACTGTAAGAGATGAAAATGGAAACTTAACTACATACTACGAAGTCACTCTTTGTCCAACTGTAAAACTTCCGTTTAAATTTGATCAAAGAGAAAAACAATTTGTAATGCCAATAATCGTTCCAGGCAATGAAAATGATACCCTGACTGTCCACTGTCGTGATAAAACAATAGTATACAAAGTATCAGAACTTATTCAGAAAGCCAAGCGTGAAGAACAGTAAATTCACTAATATTTTCTTACCATGCCAATTTCTTTTACAGCAGAATTTCTTCGATTTTTGCTAAATATCATTCTTAAAAGACGATAAAGCCAACCTATCGGAAGAAGCAACTTGTGCCTGTAGAAAAACGGATAATATGATTTGTACATCTCCATATCAGGAAACAGCCTGTTTACTAAATATTTGAACTTTGAAGTACTTCCGCTTTTTTCCCTAAATCCGGATATACGATTTTTTATACCTCGCTCTGTTGTACCATACACTCCCGATGAAAGATAATATCCGAGCATCTCCTGTTCCTTGGCAGACAACGAGTCTGTAAACTGTTCATAACTTGTCAGAGCCTGTTTTCCGAAAACTTTTTTGCACAATGCCCTGCTTTGTTTTTCAAATTCAAAAAGACCAAGTTTTTCACATTCTCTGTCTATATATTCAAAGTCCATACTCTGTTCCTTTGCGCTAAGATAAACATAAAAATCAAGAAGTGAACGGATCCCTGTACCGCTTCCCGAATAATGTTTGTATGCATGAGCAACTGTATAGATATAAAAATCTTCATCAGAAAAATGATAGCCATAAGAAGAACCGTCATTTAAAATAAGCCTTTCTTTTACATCAGCGTAATATCTGCTCATAATTGGCTGACCCGACTCTTCAAATAACGTTCTGTGAAGTTCAAAATTGTAAACAGGATTTTTCATATAAACATCGTGAGCGCCTTTTCCGTGACTTTCACTGACGTATCCCTGCGACTCCATATATGTGCGTACTCTATCACTGAATGTTCCGTCAAAGAGTATATCATTGTCCGACATCTGTCTCATGCCGACTGATGGATAATAATCTTTTAAAACTGTTCCTTTGAGAGGAAGATACCATATTCCCGACTGCTCCATAAAATCAAATATTTTCTTTCTTTCATTGTCAAAAAGTATATTTTTTCTCATGGATTTTGAAAGTTTCTGAGTCCACTGCTCCGGTAACGCCGTTCCTGCTTCCTTCAATGATGTTCCTGCAAGTACTTCTACCAGATGATAAGTACTCAGGCGGAAAAGAACTTCCATATCAATATCGCTTATATATTTCATATCAGGTTTTATACGATTTACACCGCAGGCTACCAGATAGATCATAGCATAGCATTCTTTTTTCATTTTGCACCTCTTGTCAGACTTTCAGTAACTTTCCTATCCTCAAACTCAAACTGTTTGTTGCAGATTTTAAGTGCCTCAGGTCTGTGTGTAACTATAAATACTGTCGTGTTTGTCAGCTTTTTAAGATTGTCAAGAAGCTGTTTTTCTGTTTCGGTATCAAGCGCACTTGTCGCTTCATCAAGTATAAGAACAGGCGCTTGTGTGTACAGGGCTCTTGCAACGGAAATTCTCTGCATCTGCCCTTCGGATAGCCCGGAACCTTTTTCTCCGAGTACCGTATCAAGCTTTTGCGGAAGGTCATTTATAAACTCTGCGCAGGCAAGTTTTATAGCTCTCTCCAGAATATCATTATCTATATCATTTTTTCCGAATGTTATCACATCACGTATAGTACCGCTCATAAGATAATTTCCCTGTGGCACATATGCAAAAAGACGGCGCATAACATTTATCGGAATACGTTCATTATTGGAAAAGACTGCATCTATACTTCCCAAAACAGGCTCATAAACGCCCATAAGAAGTTTGAGTAAAGTTGATTTTCCGCACCCCGACAAACCGGTGACGGCTACAAAATCACCTCTGTCAACTGACAGATTTACATTGCTGAGTACCTGCTCGCAACTATTTTCTTTTGTATATGAAAAAGATACATCATCAAAAACAAAGCTTTCTATCCTTGTATCGTAAAGTTTTTTTACTTCATCTGATGACTTTACTTCATCGCTGTTTATATCTATGTAATTTTCCGCCTCCATAAGACGCTCGGCACTCGCTGTCATAGCATAAAATCTCGGCACAAAACCACTGATACCTGCCAGCGGTGTCTGCAACTGCCCTATAAGCTGTGTGACAGCAGTCAGCGTTCCGTAGCCTACAACACCGTTAAGTATACCATATCCGCAGTAACCGATTCCGATAAGATACATTCCGTTTATGGCAAATGAAAATCCTGTTTGAGAAAGGTTTGATATAAAAGCCTTTTTCATTCTTGCCGTTTTATGTTCTGCAAACTTCCTTTCTGCACCTTTCACCGCCACTTCTTCTGCTCCGAATGTACGCAAAATAAGCATACTGCTGATTCTCTCCTGCAAATAAACTCTGACAGCACCGTCTTTTTCCTGAACTTTTCGGTGATATCCTTTCAGATACTTACGCAGTACAAGGGTAATCATTACAAAAATAATGCCACCGGGAATAAGTATATATGAAAGTCCGGGTTGCAGAACAAACAGCATGACAAGCGCACATGACATACGGATAAACATTCCGGTTACTCCGGGCAGTATCTCTGTCATACCTCCTGCACATACGGCTGTATCTGAAGTTATACGATTCATCCATTCTTCTGAATGTACTGCGCTGACCTGTCTGTAATCTTTGCTCAGAAGCGTTCTGAACAGCTTTTTTCTGAAGATATTTTCCATACCGCTCCTTGCCGATTCTTCCACCTGTCGCAGTATCATGCGTGTGAGCATGAGTATCAGCATAAGTATTCCAAATAAAACGATACCCGAAAAAAATCCTTCCCTGTCGTGTCCGACAGCACTGTCAACTATTTTTTTCATTACAAGAGCATAACAGACAGCTCCGCCGTTTACAAATGTCTGTAAAAAAAGCAAGAGAACTATGTACCTTCTGTATTTTCCCACTGTTTTCAACAACCACAAGATTGCTTTTCTGTCAGTCATATTATTTTTTTAAAACCTTTCCGCAAAATATCTTAAACTTCTTCCATAACTTTCTTGGCGGATACAGGAAATACCATAGAGCCGAATATATGCGGTATCCTGTAGCATCTGTCGTGTATTCCTTTCCGTTTCTGACAAATGAAGTCATAACGCCGATAATATCTTCATCTCTGATACCGTACTCTTTATTCATACAGTTATCACCAAGTATTACATAATCTTTTTCCCGTACCTCAACAACACGATGCAGTACATAAGATTTCGGCGGTCTTCTATACAGTACCACATCATATTTTTTACATCTGCCTTCTGTTTTTCTTACAGTAAACAGATCTTTTCTCTGTCTTAACAGCGGTAGCATACTTACTCCGCTACAAGTATATGTAAAAGTTCCTTTTCGCTCAAGTTCTTCTTCATAAGTGGTTTTAATCATCAATAGCACCTATATCGCCAAGCTGTTTTAATATCCTGTCAACATCTTTTCTTATTACATCTTCCGGTGCATCATATTTTTCAAGCATTTTTGCAACTATTTCATCACAGGTTACATCATTTTTCAGACATTCAATAATAAAACCTGCTGTCTGATTGCTTCTTACCATTCCGTTAAAATCAGTATTTCCGGCAGTTACCGTGATATGCTCGGACATACTTTCATGAGTAATAAAACCTTCTTTTAATTTCATAATATTCCTCCGTTCATTCCTTCAAAAGCTACTTTTACAGCATCAGAGTCCATGTTACAGCCCAGGCTGAAAAGTTCTGTTTTTTCAATCAGTTTGTCAAGCAAAGAGAGAGTCTGCACCATCAAAAACCTGTCTGACGGGCGATATGTCTGCTGTAACAAAACAGGGTATAACTTTTTATGTTCTGCTTTCTCTATATGATTTACCTTATCTCTTGACAACACACAGACTGCTTTAAGTAAAACAGTTGTATCTGTACTCAGTCTGTGCTTTCCGTTCCATGGTGTACCACACGCAAACACGCCGTTTTCTGTAATTTTCAGAAGTGGCTTATCATCATTTACCATCACTGCACGTTCGCCGAAGTACTCTCGCCAGAGTCTTGTATGAGTAGATTTTCCCGTACCGCTCTTAGCTGTAAACAGATAAGCAGTACCATCTACCGCAATGACCGAACCGTGAAACAACATAATACCATATGATATCAGTTTTTCAGCTATCTTACGGTATACAGCAAGCGTTTCAAGATAATCATCGGAAAAATCCATAACAGGTCTTCCCTCTATAATGTCTTCTTTTGCCGAACGTTCACGCTCTGCGTCAATATCCGCACTATCAGTCCGTACAGTAAATTTCTCAGGTTCATCAGTGATATATTCACTGCAATACTCCTTTATATATCCATACATAGGCTCTATACGAATAACAATGTCTGCAAGTTTTATGCAAAACGAGCTGTTTTCTGAAATTTTTTTCATGATCATACTCTCCGGATAACTTATTCTATCGGAACAAACGGCAACTCTACAGGTTCATCGGGAAATGTGAATACTGATCCTGTTTTTGTTGTAACAGATTCTTCTGTAGTAGTTTCGGTTGTCACTGTTGTTGTCTGAGTCGGTGTTTCTTTTGAAGATGATATCTGAGAAATTTCAGTATCTGCACTATTGTGAGTACTTTCAGAAATTTCTTCAGTTTCATTATATGAAGTCGTACTTTCCTGAGATTCTGTCTCTGAAATGTCTAAAGTTATTTCCGGTAAAGTAACTTCCGGCAGATCATTTTCTGATTCTATCCTGATAAAAGGCTCGTCTGCTTTATCTTCATTATCGTTTTTTTCTGTCTTATCATTCTTTACAGAAGAAGTAACAGTGGTTGTTTTTGTATCACTTACATTTTCACTGTCATTATTCTTATCCTTATCTGTACAGGCAACACATGAAACTGCTGTAAACAGCAATGTTGCTACCAATATTGAAACTATACTTTTATGTTTTTTCATATTTTCCCTTTCTGTGTTTACGGATATCATCTTTGCATTCTCAAAAGCTCGATCTTACTGTATCCGAATTATCAAAACTTTTATGAACGTTTACAGTATAGCACCTATTTTTCTGCTTGTCAACAATTGATCTGTAGTTTATCCTGTATAAAGTATTGGTCAAAAAAATGCTATAAATATTTTCAAATTAATATTCTTTTGTTAATTTACGATGTATAATAATAATCAGGAGGATTGATTACATGAAAATTAAACGTATATTTGCATTTTTATCTGCACTTATAATGCTGACATCATGCACTTCAAAAGAAGAGTCATCTTCAACATCGCAGAAAACAGACAATTCTTCATCTGTATCAGAAACTGAAAACAAGACAGAAGATATACCTCAGATTGAGGGTTACAGTCTGCTCTGGAACGATGAATTCAACGGCAATGCACTTGACGAGTCCATCTGGAACTACGAACCGCATGAACCGGGCTGGACAAATGAGGAACTTCAGGAATACACCACATCAACTGACAACGTATTTTTGCGTGACGGTTCACTTGTTATCAAGGCTATAAAAACACTCAAAGACGGCAAGGACTATTACACTTCAGGTAAAGTAACCGCTCAGAACAAAAAAGACTTCACCTACGGTAAAGTTGTTGCTCGTGCAAAAGTTCCCGAAGGTCAGGGATTATGGCCGGCAATATGGATGATGCCAAAAGACGAAAGTTTCTATGGTCAATGGCCAAAATGCGGTGAGATCGATATAATGGAAGTTCTCGGAAGCAGTACAGAAATCGCTTACGGAACAGTTCATTACGGTGAACCTCATGCAGAACAGCAGGGAATTTACACACTTGAAAACGGATCATTTTCAGATGATTTTCATGAATTTTCAGTAGAATGGGAACCTGGAGAGATGCGTTTCTATATAGACGGAAATCATTATCATACTGTAAATGACTGGTTCACTGCAGTAAACGGAGAAGACGAAAAGCCATATCCTGCACCATTCAATCAGCCTTTCTTTGTACAGATGAACCTCGCAGTCGGCGGTACATGGCCGGGAGATCCTGACGAAACAACAGATTTTGAAAAGGCAGAATTTGAAATTGATTATGTTCGTGTATATCAGAAACCCGAATACGACACAAACGTAACCAAGCCGGAAAAGCATTATCGTGAAGCACTCGCTGACGGAAACTTCATCTATAACGGTGATTTTTCAGAAAAAGAAAATCTCGAAGATGATATAAACTGGAAGTTTATGCTCTTTGAAGGCGGTGAAGGCTCTGCAGAAATACGTGATAACATGATCGTGATTTCAACACAAAAAGCCGGAAGTGTTGATTATTCAGTACAGCTTGTTCAGCCTGAACTTCCTATGATAAAGGGAAAGAAATATCGTGTAAGCTTTGACGCATATGCTGATGAAGAAAGAGATATCATCGTCTGCGTTTCAGCTCCTACAGCCGGTTGGATACGCTATCTGAAAGACACTACTCTCACTATCTCAAAAGAAAAGACAACATATACGTATGATTTTGAAATGACAAGCAAAGATGACCCTAACGGCCGTCTTGAATTCAACCTCGGAAACCGTGGTTCAACTTCAACAGTTTACATATCAGATGTTCGTGTTGAAGAAGTAAAGTAAAGTTAAAAAGGATTTTATGTGTAATTAGTTTTATGAAAAGAAATGACTGAAAGCAACAACGAGTTGCTTGATGTGACATCCTCCCCCCACCTGTAGAGGTGGGGGGCTTCCCATCTCTATAGATAAGTTTCGGTTCTCGTTCGATAGTACTAACGTACTAAGCATAAGCGAGCTAACACCGTATGTCCTACGGTTTTTATTTTTATCATGCCAAAACTATTCGCATACCTTCATTCCTTATATTTATGGCTGCATTTACATCTCTGTCATGATGTGTTCCACATGTTGGACAAAACCATTCTCTT
>SVNW01000071.1 GCA_015066745.1 Ruminococcus sp.
GACACCAGAGCAGGAACTGGAACGAAGACGGTGAACATGATCGTGACCGCCAGGAAAAAGGAAAGTATGCGTTTTTTCATAAAATCACCTCATTTATAAAAAAAATAAGACGTAGTGCCTTATAAACTACGTCTTAGCGGTGCAGTCCATAAATGCTGCATCGGAAATTATTAAGCTCCACGAACCATTGAAAGCACCCAACCGATAGCTTTTCTTATAGCTGTTACGCCGAAGATAGCCGGGAATACGGTAGGAATGAGAGCAACAATTGCGGAATAGATAACGGTATAGTCAACATCTTTAAGGTTTGTAACCAGAGTGTCAACAAGAGTTACTGTTACATCTCCATCCATGCTTAACACCTCCTTATCCGAAAAATGTTTTTATAATATACCTGCAGAGTAAGCAGGTTATTATGACTATTGTTATACCGAGATTGTAAAACATCATAGTTTCTATGTTTTTTACCGATTGCTCTAGAGCCGGAGAGTCCGTTACAGTTGTGGTTGTTTCCAAGGTGGTCGAATCTTCCGGAGCTGTAGTTGCTTCCGGCTCAGTTACAATTATTTCGCTTAATTCTGTCTCGGTTACAGAAATCGTTGTTTCATCAGGCATTATTTTTTCTGATCTGATGAAGGAGGATTATTTGAAATAGGTTCAAGATCTTTTGGTCTTACACCTACCAAGACAACTTTGTTATCACTTGGAACGTAAAGCAAGTCTACTTCCTTATCAACTAACTGCATATAGTTCTTGTATTCTATACCGGTGAAGTTCTCGAAGTCTTCCTTCTTAACCTTGACTACTTCTGCAGAAAGTCCGTATGTTCCGGGAACATTGTTTGATACGATTGAAAGTCTGACATAATCCCAGACTACATCTCTACCGTCTTCGGCAGTCATTGCGCCTTCTTTTCTTCGTGCGCCAATTACTTTTGTAAATGGTTTTGGATTTTCTCTCGTTGGCATTTTAATAACCTCTTTTCTTAGTCTTCAATCTGAATTCGTTTGAGTTCTTCCTGTAGTAAATCACATTGTTTTGTTATTCTTTCATTTTCAATTGTTAATTGTACATTTTCACGTTGAAGTGATTCTACAGTCTTTTTCATTTTCTTGTTGCCTGAAATAAGTATGAGTGCATGTACTGCCCAGCAAGCACTTATTACATACAGCCATACATGACTTAAAATTAAGTCGATTAACTCTTTCATTGTGTCAGCCTCCATTTTTTTTATTTTTTGTAGCCCTGTTGGGCGGTCGGCGTGTAGCTATTACAAGCCGACACAATACAAAAGTTTATGATAAGCGTCAGGCTAATAACGCTGTATCACCGTTTTTGACTTCTCCCGGCTTCTGTTGTATAATATATTTGACGAATAATTAAATACAGAAAGGAGGCGAAAAGATGATCGTAATATACATACTAAGCTTTTTATTAGTTGCAAGCCTTATACCTGTATTTGTGGTTTTATTGATGATCATAAGGCAAATAATAATAAAATTATTTAATTTTTTTCCCTCAGAGCTGTGGTTGTAGCCGTCTCAGTTCCGGGGGATTTTTTTCACCTTGGGAGAAGTCGTTGAGTTCCAATGCTCTTTGTGCTATAATGAAAATATGTATATCCTAAGGAGGTGAAAAAATGAAAAACTACTTACCGGCACTTTTCTTAGTTGCTGTAATTACTCTGTACTTCTGCGGAATTCAGAGTGCTATTGTAACCGTCGCAAAGTGTACAATATTAGCTTTTATCTGTGCTTTTTTCGATAAACACACAAGAAAAGGCGCAGTTTAAATCCTTCTCCCCTGGAGCTGTCTCAGTTCCGGGGGTTTTTTTCACCAAGATTTCATTATAAAAGAGCTTGGAACAGGAACGTGAACGATCAGCTAATCTGTTTGAACCGTATTCAGTTCGGTGCTGATCTGTTTTTGACCTTGCATATTTGCAAGGTGTTAAATATATAATAAAGCATTATTGCAAGTTTGTCAAGGGCTAACCTTGCATATATGCTATAATTTAGTATTATCATACAAAAAAGAAGGTTTGTTTTTATGAAATACTATGAAAGAATAAGAGACTTAAGAGAAGATTCTGATAACAAGCAGACTTACATAGCAAATTTGATAGATGTTTCTGAAGCACAATACAGAAGATATGAGCAAGGAAAAAATGTTATTCCGATTGACAAGGCTATTACACTTGCCAATTTTTATGATGTTTCTCTTGATTACTTAGCAGGGCAAAGTAATGATAAAGGAGGAAACCACTGCAATTTCCTTGATTCACGAGAAAAAGAATTGATCCAGAACTGGAGAAAGATTTCTGTTAAGCAACAAAACAGGATCCTTGATGAAATCGAGGACTACCTCGAAGAACCGCCCAGAACAACCGCCAGAAAATCCGTCATCTAAGGTTCGATTTTTCTTGAAAAAAATTTGTCTGCGACAAGTTTTTTTAAACAAGCAAGCTTGTTTTTATTTGCTTTTGTTATTTTTTGTTGTCTGATTATTTTAATTCTTGTTTCATTTTTTGTTTTAGTCATTTTGATTATATGTTTGGTTTTATTCGTTTTTTGTCGTTTTGTTTTACTTTTCATTTTTTCAGTTTTCGTTTTATTTTTTTGTCTATTTTTTTTATGCATCTTCGATGCGGGGGTCTCTGCGGCCCCCCCGTCCCCCCGCATTCTGTCGGCATTATGAGCCGACTTTTTAAAAAATCGGCTAGGTGATTATTGAAAAAATTTTTCCTTTCGGGGCTTGACATCAGGCACCGAGAGCCATGTTTTTTGCAGTCAAAGGCAGGCGAAACCCTGCAGGCAGAAAAGCCTAACATGGCTCAACCTAATGTAAAGCCCTACCCTACGGCTACAGGAAAATTTTTTTCAGGCGTATGTTGTGCATAATGCTGTATCTGAAGTAATGCTGCTCTCAATCTGGTTAAGCGATTTACACAAAGCTTGTATAAAATTTGCACAAAAAAAGACCCACATAAAACATGTGGGTAAAAACGATTAAAGTGAATGTTTGTTTTTATAGTCTTCTCTTGCTTTAAGGCTATCGATTTTTTTTGAAAGTTCGGTAACTATAAACTGTCGTCTTGCTTCCTGTTCTGGATCCGTATCCGGTGGAGCTGTTCCAAAGTAGCGAACTAACTGAACAAAGACTTCTGCAGGAAGTTGAACTGTTTTAGTTTCAATTTTCATGATTAATTCACCTTTTCTGTTTTTTTATTTCCCCATTAGGGGACGGAAACTATAATAGTATTGGTATCTATTGGGAAAACTGTTAAAATCACACTTTTGCGAAATAAGGGAAGTAATTTTTTGCTCTCCTGCTATTTCCGCTGTAAGTTTTCAAACTTAATCACACCATATTAATAAAAAAATATGCGATATCAATAGACACCGCATATTTTTTTATTTTATTCTTATCGTTTAAATGCTGTTCCGAGTTTTATAAGAACATCTGCAATCTCTTGATTGTCCTTCAGAGCCGTTACATCTTTTTCAATCGTTATCAATCTGTCGTTAGCTGATGATACATTCTCTGCAAGAAGACCAATGTTCTTATCAGTTACATTTTCTAAGTGAAGCTTTATGTTTCTAACATCTGTTTTCACTTCGGTTATGGATTTATCCATAGTATCAAAACGCTCATTCATGATTGTTATAACGTCATTCAATGTTTTAAGTATTTCGTCCATCTAAACACCTCAGATTAATTATAAAATTATAAATGGTTTATTGAAGGAAATTCAATTACTGCTCCAACTTCTGAAACAATATCAGTCCATTTATTGATTTCTGATACTTCTTCTTTGATGTTTGAAACATCAGTTTCAAGATTTTTTAATCTTTCGTTCATCTCAGTAAGAAGAGTTAAAATTTTTTCGTCCATCTGAACCACCTCACTTATAATTATAAGCTGTTTATATTCTGTTGTCAAGAATTTTTATTCTGTCAAACTATCTGTTCGATAATACTTGGATCTTTTATTTTACTGTCTTCTGCTAAGAACAATATCTTTGTGAGTATTTCGGCTGTTTTCGGATCTTCGTCTGCAAATGGTAAAAATAGTTTGCCACGGTGCTGAGAATGAACCGGTAAAATATTTATCATTGCACCGCCCATTTTATGAATAACTCCGCTTCCGAGATGAACACTGTAATTTCCGTATTTGCCTTCAATGTCAACATCACGCATTACTTCGGAGAAGATAATATCAGGAATATCGTTGATTTTTATAGCTTTACCTGTTTTTCTGTCAGAAAATTCGACCCATTCAAGTGTCGGAGCTTCGATATCTGCCGGAGAAAACCAATCGGCCATTGCATAAATTTTGGCAACGATATTTTCTTTATAGTAAATCTTCTGTAATCCGTCTTCGATGTCAGCGACCCATCTGCGTGATTTAAGGCAGGCAACTGTTTTTGCAGGCTGTATCTGATTACCGGCGTATCTTCTTGAATTGTCGCATTCTTTTTCTTCATTTGTCTTTATATAAAGCTCTCTGAAGATTTGCTTGAAATGTTGTACTATTCCTTTGTCAAAAAGATATTTCTGATAATCGCGCCAATGACCGCTCTTATACAGATCAAAAGGATGCGCAACTGTTACAGTGTCAGTGTCTGAAAGTTTTACAGATTTGCCCTTGTAATCGATCAGCTTATTTTCATCAAGGAAACCAAGTTTGTTGTTATGCATAAATACAAGATCTCTTATCAGTGGTTCAACAACAGGATTGGATTTTAGTATAGAAATTTCTTCAACTGCAAACTTTGTGGATTCTTCCATAGACTGTTCAAACATTATTTTTGTACGTCTGTACTGTTCGTTAAGATTTTTCTTTGTTTCATTTATGCGTAAAATATATTCGTTCTTTTTAAGTTTGGCAGGTATAGATTTTAATGTTTTTCCATTTTTTGAAACAGCGACATCAACTTTACCCTTTTGGTCAACAACTAGACGAATAACTATGTCATCTATTTCTTTGTCTTCAAACAATTCTTTGTTATCATCTATAAGTTTTGTTTCCATTCTGAGAGTAAGACGTGTTACATCGGAATAACCGGCATTCATTGCAAGGTTCTGCATGGAGATCTCTACTGCTTTCTTTTCGCTTGCACTTCTCTGCGCTCCGAATTTCTTGCTTTCTTTTAAGAATTTTTGCAAATAAAGGTATCTTTGACATATATCATCTTCATCTTTTATAGGAATAAGCGGAAATGCCATAAGGAGATCTTTGTTTCTCTTTTCCGATATGGTTTTAATAGTTTTGTCAGTTTCCATTTTCCCAAGAACAGCATCAGCATATTTTCTTGCTCTTGAATGTTTTGTGCCATCCGAAATATATTTTGCTGCATCGTAAATCATGTTAAAGCGTTTCGTGCCAAGAGTTTCATAAGCAGATCTGAACCAGTTGATATCAAATGCACCAAGATTAAGTTCATCATCAGTAAGAGGGGTGTATTTTGCTATCATAGCTTTTCGGTGATCATCAAAACGTTCATTCATATGAGCCATAAAATAATAGCATGATGATATAAAGCCGTCCCATTTAAGATATTCTCCTGTTATGCCTAACCATTCGGGAGCGTACATAGCTGATTCTATAAGACGTTTTTCGGATATATCCGTGCCTTTGATAAGTTGCTTTAGTTTTTTTGCATTATCATCGTCATCAGGGACACATACAGATAACAGATGACTTAGACAATATTTTTTACTTGTATCTGCCCAGTATGTATAAGAAGAACGTTCAAGCTTATCATTGCCCATAGCAGATATAATGGCAACAAAGTTTTCAGCACCATATATTCTTTCGATTCCGGTTATATACGGAGAATATTCTGTTGCTGTATCGCCTCTTTTTAATTCTGTAGCCAGTACAGTGTCTACCATCTTATAATATATATTGACTGCAAAGTCTACAAGTTTGTTATCATTATCTGTCAGTTCATCTTTGTTTCCTGTCAGATCCCATATTATTGAAAGCTTTCTGTTATTTTTCCATGAACTGTAGCTTCCTCGTGCAGAGATTTGTTTATCTTTTTCTCGTACCGCTTTTATAACAGTCGAAACATAACTCAAAGCATCTTTCATATTGTTTTCGTTACATATAAAGTGATACATTTCATTTTCCGAAATGATTCCTCTGTTAGCTGAGATGATGTAGTCACGTATCGAAGGAGTGGATATCCTGTATGTAGATGAATATGAAGAACTATACACATTTGGTAAGTTAAAACTGCCATAACGATTTTTACATTCCGCTGATACATCAGAAGTTTTCAGATATATCTTTTCTTTAAGAGGCATAATTGTTTCAAGTTTGTCATCATTTCTGCAAGTTATTTTTGAAAGTAAAAAAGCTATCTGAATGTGAGAAATAAGCGGTACAAATTGTTTTTTTCCACTGTAGTCAGGTTCATCTTCTATCAGTACATCTGATTTGTCAATAGCTTTTATATACCATAAACCTACTGCGACAGCCATTTCTTCAAGAACAGACACATTTATAAAATTCTCTGTAAGATTTTTTATGATGTCAGCCGAATGTCCGAAATAATCGCATTTAAGAACATCTTCAAATCCCGCACCATAAAGTTTGGCTATATGTTTTTTCATAGCCTTTGTATATTGATTTTCCTTATGATATACGATAGATAAGATATACATACGAAAAAGTCTTTCATGAGAATTTATATTTTTTTCATACCATTCTTTCCATAATGGGTACAGAGGAAGTTTGTACTTATAGCCTTCGATTCTTTCACGAAACCTTCGATACTCACAACCGACTACTGTAACTTCACCTTCCAGACCTGTAAATTCATCATGCTTATGTTGTTCAATAAAATCAACAAGAGCAAAGAAATCTGCTTTTGCCTGCTTAAATGACGGACATTCCCCTGTTTTATCCGAATCTTTTTTATTTGCAGATTTGTACTTTTCAGGAAGCAGGACAGCTCCAATTTCTGAATCAGGGAAATAACTCATAAAACGTTCTACACATTTTTGTGTAAATTCATTCTCAGGTATTTCAGGAGTGTAAATATCATTGTCGTTGAAAAGTCTTTCAGGTTGTTCGGTATCTTCCTTATCATTGCCGAGTATATTTTCAATAAGTATTTTTTCTTTAGTTGTAGGTTCTGAAATATTACTTACAAGTTCCCTGCACTTATCAAACAAATCAGTTCGTTTCTCATCTTTTCCGGTTTGCATTATTATATCAAGGGCAGCAGTTCTTTTTTCTTCTTTTTTATCATTGATAAGACGCTGAACCGAACCATAAAGATCGCTGTCGCTCTGAGTACAGAGAAGATTTATCAGATTGGCTCTTGCATCTGCTGCTTTATATCTGAGCATTTCCTCCAGCTGAAGATAATTTTCAGGACAAAGTTCTGTATTACACACAATAGCATATGCCTGTTTTCTTGTCATTTCTGATTTGTCACACAATGCTGATGTCAATGCTTTTCTCTGTGTGTCTGTCTGTGGATGTATAAGTAGCAATCTTACAATGTAGCTTCTTTCATCAGGATCAGAATCAGAAAGAATATTACATATCTCATCAATTTTTTCATCACTTTTCAAAGCACTTGCTATATAAGCCATACGAATAACAAGGTCGCTTCTTTTTAACTTTGCAGCATACCATGGGAATATACACGGAGAATATACTATTTCCTTTCCTTTAAATGAATTATATAAACCTTTGAGGAGCATCATCTATTTCCCCGACGTCACTGTCATTTATAAATATCCTGAACAGTCCGTCTTCGTATGACCGACATGCATTGTCTACTGCTTTTTGTATATCAGCTTCTTTACCGTCATAGTTGATACCAAAAGCGATTTTTCCTATTTCGCTCATCTGTTCAAGTTGTTCTTCTGTAACAGGAGTTGCCGAATCTTCGCCGGCACGTACCCTTGAATTATATTCATTAACACATGTGTTTACCGAATAAGTTATCAGTTCACGAACCGTAAGCGGATTGTTTTCGAGATAGAAATCAATTGTATTTATCTTTTTTCTCTTTGAACCTATCTGTTTCATATTTACTTTAACGATCATAAAATCACCACCTGTATTAACAATAGATTATTTGATATATGTCAATAATTATATCATAATAAACAAAATATTTCAATGCAAAATATAATATTATCGTCTTATTGTAATATAAAATAAAACAACAGATCTTGTTTTAAAAGACCTGTTGTTTTAAAAGTTATATATTATTTATTTGAGTTCAAGATGAATAGGAAGACCATTTTTAGTCGGTGTGATTATCTCGCCCTGTATTAAAGGAAGTATATAATCAAGAGCTTTATCCGATACATTGTTTTTATCTTCTGTTATCCATTCAAGCGGGAACAATTTTTCCTTGTTTGCTATCAATGATATATCACAGGATTCAACCTTTATTTCGTATGGTGAAGTAGATACTCTCTTGAACACCATCATTTTTCCTGTTACACCGTTAAATGATGCCTTTACTGCTTCACGTCCGACTGTTTCAGCTTCATCAAGATCAGTGCCTGATGAGAGATGAGAAGAACATCTCTGCATAACGTTAAGTTCTATTGAACGTACCTTACAGCCTATTCTGCCTGATACCACTGTTTCAAGGAATTTTCCGAGCCCTGCAAGATACTTGTGACCAAATACGTCTACTGCTTCTGAAAGGTGACCGCTTGCGGCATACTGACCGCTTTCGTCTTTAAGACCCTCGCTTACTGCAACAACAACTGAATTTTCAGTTTCATGAAGTTTATTTATGTCGTTTATAAACTTATCAATGGAAAAAGGAACTTCCGGAAGGTAAATAAGCTGAGGAGCCGGTTGTCCGTTTACTCTTGGGAGTGCAGAAGAAGCAGTGAGCCAGCCTGCATCACGACCCATTATCTCTATAATAGTTACTGATTTGAGATTGTAAACAGAGCTGTCTTTTATTATTTCAGAAACAGTTGTTGCAATATACTTTGCAGCAGAACCGTATCCCGGAGTATGATCTGTAATAGCAACGTCATTGTCTATTGTTTTAGGGATACCTACAACTTTTACATCTATACCTTTCTGAGCTGCGTAAAGTGAAAGCTTATGTACTGTATCCATAGAATCGTTTCCGCCAATATAGAAGAAAGCTTTTATATTGTTCTTTTCAAAAGTTCTGAATATAGTTTCATAAGTAGCTTCGTCTTCGCAATGGGGCTTGAGCTTTATTCGGCAAGAACCAAGCAGTGTTGCCGGCGTGCATTTTAATAAACCTAATGAATATTCATCATTAACTTGTTCGGAAAGATCAACGAGATTATCATTGATTATTCCATCAATGCCGTTTTTTGAACCGAAAACCTTTTCAATACGATCATCACTGAGAGCTTCTCTTATAACACCTGCCAGAGATGCATTGATAGCACAAGTAGGTCCGCCTGATTGAGCAACAGCAATATTTATCATTACAAATCCTCCTAAAAAATAAAACAAGTAATGTTACATAACCACATACAATTTTATTATATCATGATGAGTTTGTGAAAGTCAATAGTGTTTTTGCTGTTTTTTAATTTTTTAAGTAATTTTTTAAAGA
Organism: Ruminococcus sp.; assembly: GCA_015066745.1. Taxonomy (GTDB): domain Bacteria; phylum Bacillota; class Clostridia; order Oscillospirales; family Ruminococcaceae; genus HUN007. Next base: position 9,593 of record SVNW01000071.1, read on the forward strand.
AATGCGCCTGTAAATCAAAAAAATATCAATCAATATATTGACAGACTACACAAATATATTATATAATATACTAGTGCATAAGTGTATTATCTATGACATCATGTCTTGAGTAAATCAATTTACTTGAGACTTTTTTAATAAAATTTTTATGAGAGTGGTTACTATGAAAAATATTATAGACAAACTCAGAGATGAACAAAATATTTCGGACAAAGAATTAAAAGAACTTATAGAATATACAGGAAATTGTGACTATCTTCATTCCGAAGCCGACAAGGTACGCAGACAGAATTATGGTATAGATGTATATATAAGAGGTCTTATAGAAATATCAAACTACTGTAAAAACAACTGCTACTATTGTGGTATACGTGCCGGAAATACAAACGTTGAAAGATACAGACTTTCCCGTGAGGATATACTTCACTGTTGCGAGATAGGTTATGAGCTCGGCTTCCGGACGTTTGTAATGCAAGGCGGAGAGGATCCGTTTTTTGATGATGATACTATGTGCAAGATCATATCAGCAATACGTACAAAATATCCTGATTGTGCGATAACACTTTCACTTGGAGAAAAAAGCTATGAAAGTTACAAGGCATTTTTTGATGCTGGTGCAAACAGATATCTTTTAAGGCATGAAACGGCTGATGATATACACTATAATAAATTACACCCTGAAACAATGAAACTCAGTGACCGAAAAAAATGTCTTTATGACCTTAAAAAGATAGGTTTTCAGACAGGTGCAGGATTTCTTGTCGGTTCACCGTATCAGACAACTGAAAATATAATATCGGACTTTCGTTTTTTACAGGAACTTCAGCCTGAGATGATCGGAATAGGTCCTTTTCTTTCTCACAAAGATACTCCGTTTGCTCATTTTGAAAACGGAAGTGCACAGCAGTGTATAAAATTTCTATCTATACTCAGACTTATGTTTCCAAAAGCGCTTCTTCCGTCTACTACCGCTCTCGGAACTGCTCTTCCGGACGGCAGAGAACAAGGTATAAAAGCAGGGGCAAACGTAGTGATGCCTAATCTTTCACCAACTCAGTACAGAAAACTTTATGGTCTGTACGATAATAAGATATGTACAGGAAACGAAGCGGCAGAGTGCCTATTATCACTCAGGGAAAGCATCGGTTCAATAGGATACAGAGTTGTTATTGACAGAGGCGATTTCGCAGGTATGAAACAATCATGAGGTGATTTACAAATGACAAAATTCAAGACATTCCGTGAAGACTACCCGGAATTTATATATAAAAGCTTTGAATTAAGCGAAACAGATGAAACAGTAAATATAAAATATAATTTTGAAATAACAGATCTTGCAGAGTTTTCTCCGCAGTGGAAAATAAAAAAGAGTAATCCAAAACCTGTTACTCTCGATCCTGTTCTAAGAAAACTTGCATTTTCTCTTGGTATGGTAGAACTTGTGAGCTACTGGAAGATAACATGTTCACCTACTGTAAAAGTACTTTGCGGAAATCTTTGCAAAGAACAGAAAGATTGGTGGAAAACACAGTATTTTAACGGACTCGGCGAATTTTTCTACCGCAATAACATTACCACTGATTTTGATTCGTTTATGAAAATAGAATCATGTTGTGAGAAAACACCTGTTTCTGAAGACAACAAGAAAAATCTCGAAGGCTGTCTTATTCCTGTTGGTGGCGGAAAAGATTCTATCGTTACACTCAATATCTTAAAAAATATGAATTCTAAAAACTGCTGTTATCTGATAAATGAAAGAAATTCTATATATCAGTCAGCTTACACAGCAGGATATACCGAGCATGAAGTTATTCTCTCTACAAGAACTCTTGATCCAAATATGCTAAGACTTAACTCGGAAGGCTTCCTTAACGGACATACACCATTTTCAGCCATAGTTGCTTTTTCAGCTGTTCTTGCCGCATATATAAATAATAAGAAATATGTAGTACTATCAAATGAAGCAAGCGCAAACGAAAGCACAGTCAAAGGCTCTGACGTAAATCATCAGTACTCAAAGAGTTTTGAGTTTGAAAATGATTTTGTTTTGTATGAAAAGAAATATATAAACAGCGGAGTATTTTATTTTAGCTTACTTCGTCCCTGGAGCGAATTTCAGATCGCAGCATATTTTTCAAAACTTAAAGATTTTCACAAAATATTCAGAAGCTGTAACGTTGGCAGTAAAAAAGATGAGTGGTGCGGAAATTGTTCCAAATGCTTATTTGTCTGCCTGATACTTTCACCGTTTATAGAGTATGAGCAGATATGTGATATGCTCGGAAATGACATGGCAAACAAAAAAGAACTGTTAGATGATTTTAAAAAGCTTATCGGCGAAAATGACGAAAAACCTTTTGAATGTGTAGGAAGTCGTGAAGAAATTAATTTTTCAGTTTCTGCAGCGATAAAAAATATCGAAGCAAGCGGACAAAAGCTCCCCTTTATGTTTGAATATTATAAAACAACACCACAGTATCAGGAATTTTCGACAAAAGAAAATCCGCTCTACAGTTATTATAATGAAAATAATAATCTGCCTTCAGAATTTGAAGAATTGATGAGAGTGGCAAGTAAGGAGATCGCTTTATGATAGAGTTATTAAAAAAATATATTTTTGAAAAAAATATCCTTATCTTAGGATATGGTCGTGAAGGCAGGTCTACTTACAGACGTATAAATGAAGCAGGCGGTTTTAAGTCTGTAACTATCGCAGATAAAAACAATATTACAGACAATTTCACTGAAAATGTTTCTCTGATTTGCGGTGACGAATATCAGAAAACTTTGAACAATTATGATATTGTTTTCAAAAGTCCCGGAGTAGTTCTTGAAAAACCTTACGAAACATATTCCTGCTATATAACTTCTCAGACGGAAATTTTTATGGAGAAGTATTCGTCACAGATAATAGGTATAACAGGGACTAAAGGAAAAAGTACAACAACAACTCTTATTTACCATATACTTTCTGAAAATAAGAAAGATTGTGTGCTTACAGGAAATATAGGTATCCCCTCTTTTGATGTTATTGATGATATAACACCCGAAACTAAAATAGTTTTTGAAATGTCATGTCATCAGCTTGAAAATATACGTTTTTCTCCTAAAACAGCGTTATTTTTAAACCTTTTTGAAGAACATCTCGATCATTACGGAACTTTTGAAAAATACACTCTTGCAAAAGAGAATATTTACAGACATCAGGGTAAAGATGATACACTCTACTGCAATAAGGACATAGTACCCAGCAAAGAAAAGTGCAGTTCTCAGATAGTTACATTATCTCTTACAGATAACAGAGCGGACGTATTTGCGGATGATAACAGTATAGTGTTAAACGGTAACAGATTTGATATTGCATATGAAAATTCACTTCTTGCCGGAAAACATAATCACTATAACATTGCTGTTGCATTTGCAGTTTGCCACAAACTTGGTCTTTCTCCTGAAAATATCATAAATGCCGTATACACATACAAACCGCTCCCCCATCGACTCGAATTTGTCGGAGAATATGACGGAGTAAAATATTATGATGACTCTATTTCAACAATGTGCGAATCAGCTATTCAGGCAGTAAACAGCATAAATGATGCCGATACACTGATTGCAGGCGGTATGGACAGAGGCATTGATTATACAGATCTGATAAAATTCTTTTCAGACTGCAAACTTTCAAATATAATTCTTATGTCTGATTCAGGCAGGAGAATATATGATGAAATACAGCAAACATATCGCGGAAGCGAGTTTATTTCAAAGATAATACTTGTAAATAAGCTTGAAGATGCCGTAGAAACTGCAAAGAAAGTTACTGCAAAAGGTAAATCATGCATAATGTCCCCTGCGGCTGCGAGTTATAATGAATTTAAGAATTTTGAAGAGCGTGGAGATGTATTTAAGGGGCTTGTTAAGGGCTTATAGTGGTTTTTAAATAAATATAACAAAAACAGGAAACTTACCTTGATGAGAGGAGTTTCCTGTTTTTGTATAATAGTATTTACACAAGTTTATTCATCTTATTTGCAAGATACAATGGCATATTCACAAAGCTGTCATTGGTATCATATCCAAGTTTAGAAAAACGAACTGCCTTTTCAGGTTTATATTCCTTGAGATAGTTTTTAAAACTTGCAGAAGTAATGCTTTCTCCGGCTTTAACCTCGATTGGAATAATATCCATTCCATTCTGAACGATAAAATCAATTTCGCTTGTAGCAGTTGGTGCATAGTATTTAGGCTCTGTATCGTACAGTGATTTTATCTGCTGTAATACATAGTTTTCTGTCAGTGCACCTTTGAACTGATAATCAGATTTTAAGATAATCGCCTCGTTGCTGACAGCCGCCATCTGCTTCATGAGTCCCACATCAAACATAAACAGCTTGAAATGATTTAACTGCTCGTATGCTTTTAAAGGGTGCTCCGGCTTGCTTACATTATATATACGCAAAACCATACCTGCTGACACAAGCCATTCTATTGCTTCCTCAAATTCTCTTGCTCTTGCGCCTTCACGAACACAACCGTAAACAAATTTCTCATTATCCTTTGAAAGTTGAGTTACAAGGCTTCGGAACACCATCAGAATACGCCCGCTGTTTACTTTTCCATTGTGTTTGGAGAAGTCATTTTCATATAATTCAATCAATTCCTGCTGAATACGGGAAACTTCAGCAGGGTCTTTGTGCGTAACCCACGACTGCACGCATTCGGGCATACCACCAATAATCAAATAAGAGTTGTAAGCATCAAGTAACTTATGGTGGAAGATATCTTCGATCTGCTGTCCTTTCTCAATGTCGTTGTAGTAAGAATACAGCCCCTCATCTGTAGCAGAAAGAAACTCATCAAATGTCATAGGACTTATATTAAGAAGATTTACCTTGCCTACAGGGTATGATTTAGGTTTGGCAAGCAAAGTTCCAAGCAGACTGCCTGCTGATATGATGTGATATTCATTTGCTTTTTCACAGAAGTATTTCAAGGAATTAAGAGCCTCAGAACATTCCTGTATCTCGTCAAATATGATCAGATGCTTTTGGGCAAGAATCTTTTTGCCTTTTATCAAACCTAAAAGCTCAATAATTCTGTGCGGATTTTTATTAGATTCAAATATAGACTTTAATTCGTCTTCTTCGTCAAAGTTAAAATAAAATGTATCTTCATAATAAAGTCTGCCGAATTCCTCCATGAGCCAGGTTTTGCCTACCTGTCTTGCACCCTTGAGTACAAGAGGCTTGCGGTCAGTGCTTTTTTTCCAAGCTAAAAGATCGTTTATTGCGTTACGTTTCACATTATCACACTCCTTATAAATGGTATTATACCACTTTTCAAGGAGTATTTCAATAGTGTTTTACACATTTTAAGGAGTGTATTTAAGTGTGTTTTACACATTATCTTAAAATTTTCAATTTCCACAATATATTTACGACCTCTACCACTCCAAAGTAGCGATCGTTTTATATTACTTTATTGTATAAACAACAGCTCTGGCTTCGCCAATTTTCTTTATCAGTCCATCTTTTATAAGGGTGTTTAACAATTTTACAGCGACAGATTTTGAACATTTCAGATGTGTTTCTATATCTTTTCGTGTAACCTTATCCTTAGCGTTGAAAACCGTCAATACTTTATCTCTATCGGACATATTATCATCTATTTTATTTATCATCTTCGGAAGCGTTACGGCAAATGAAGCTGTTGCAGGATTGAAGACAGGTTGCAATAGCTGATCCTGATATGTTTCGACAATACGCTTAATTCCTGTACCGTAACTTTCAATTAGTTTTAAGCGATAAAAAATATTTGCAATTATAATATTTCTTGATTGAGAAATGCCGTTCTTTATATCATCTATGGTAATTCCTTTGACAAGACCTCCAAGAGAAACAAATTCTATTCTATCATCAAATATATTGACAATAATACTTCCTGAATAGTCATAATCTCTGTGAACAATAGAATTTATAAGTGCTTCTCTTAATGCAAATTCAGGATAATCAGGGTGCTCAACCCGTTTAAGACCGTCAAATGTTGAATTGAGATTGTTGCTCAGACTGATAAACTCGTAAGCTTCGGTCATCTGCTTTAAAATAGAACCATTATACTCTTTGCGTGTTTTAAATTTTGTTTTACCAGTTCCTTCATATACAGCGCATTTTATGCTATGTTCACACTGGTCTGACAAAAGCAGTCCTGCATTTGTATAATATCCGTCTGCATCAATAAGTCCGAGTGAGCGTTTTTGTGGTTCTCCAAACGCAACGTCACTGTCTGAAAAAAACTTTTCAGCATAATTAAATGTCAGTTCCTGATTGATACAGCGTGACTTATCAAATGCTATACCACCGCTTTCACGTAACATTTCTCTTATCATTTCATCTGTTGCGGGTACAGATGAAATACCATGACGTACAAATACACCTGTGGGTTTCAGTCCTTTATCTGTGAAATGATAAGGGCGTTTTGTTCCTCGGAGAACAGTAACATGAACTATAGATAAATCGTTTTCTTTAATTTCTTCAATATTTGTATAGGCAGTAAGATCAGGTTTTATTTCATCACGAATCATATTTCCTATAGCTTCCATTGTTTTTTCGACATTATCTATACCGATGACCTCTCCGTTATCGTCAACACCTACATATATTTCGCCACCATCGCAATTTGCAAAAGCAATAATTTCTTTTTTAAAATCAGTATTCAGCACACGTTTTAGTTCAACGGTGTATGATTCTTTATATTTCATGGATGTGTATGCTATAATAAAATTGATCCCTTTAGAGGGGAAACGCTGAGAAAAAATTGACCCCTCTAGGAAATAACCAGTATAATATAAACATATAAAAATCGATGTTATACTGGAGGAAACAGGAGTGTCAATAAAGTTGAATATATACGAAGAAATAAGATATTATAGCAGTCAAGGCGAATATGGAAAAAAAGAAGTAGCCAGAATGCTGAACATATCAATAAATACAGTACGCAAATATTGGGACGGAAAAACTGTTCCGTGGGAAAGAAAAGAAGGAACCGGAAAAACAGCACCGGTTATTACAGATGAAATCAGAGAATTCGTAGTAAAATGTCTTAAAGACGACGAAAATGCACCGAGAAAACAGCGTCATACAGCACGCAGAATATATGAACGACTGATAAATGAGCTGGACTTTGAAGGTGGAGAATCAACAATACGTAATTTGGTGGCAGATTTAAAGAAAAGTAATCCAAAAGCATTTATACCACTGTCGTTTTCGCCCGGAGAAGCTATACAAGTCGACTGGGGAGAAGCTAGCATATATATTAACGATAATATCACGAAGGTGAATATATGGTGCATGCGGGAGTGTTACAGTTGTGCAGTATATGTCGAAGCATTTTATCGTCAAAATGAAGAAAGCTTTCTTGAAGGAATGAGAAATGGGTTTGAATATTTTGAAGGCGTTCCAAAGAAAGTAATATTTGACAATGCCCGTGTAGCGGTATCAGAAGGCTTTGGAAAAACTGCAAAAACAACAGAACGATATGGAAGAATGGCAGCACATTACGTATTTAAACCTACATTCTGTAATGTCGCCGAAGGACATGAAAAAGGTCTTGTTGAAAATCTTGTAGGCTTATGTCGAAGAAATGCATTAACACCGGTACCACGAGTCAACAATATAGATGAACTCAATAATACGCTTAGAATGTATTGTGATAATTACAATGAACGCTACAAGGTGGACAGCAGGTCGGACAAAGTAGGTGTATTACTTGCTGAAAGTAAACGCATGTTTACGAAATTGCCGCCTTATCGTTACGATACAGCAAAAATACAATCCGTAAAGGTAAATAATTTTTCGCTTGTGAAAGTAGATTACAACAAATATTCAGTACCATTTCAATATTCAGGAAAAGACATAACAGTAAAGTCTTATGGAAGAAGAATAGATTTTGTAGTTTCTAATGAAGTTGTCGCTTCGTACAACCGTGACTTTAAGCGTGGTAATGTTCATTACAGACTTGAGCATTATCTGGAACTCATCGAACGTAATCCAAGAAGTGTGTTTAATGCCGCCCCTGTAAAGAATAGTGTTCCTGAAGAATTGTATTCATATCTACTGAAACAGGAAGATCCTAAAACGGTTATAGAAATTTTGAAAATGTATATTTGTAATAAAGAAAGAGTGATGGTGGCAGTTTGCCATGGTATTCCTTTTAACCAGATAACTAACCCGAATATGAGCGAAGAACACAATAATACCAGACCTGTTAAACCAGAAATAACGGTTACCGTTAACTCTGCTGTGCTCTCGCAATATGATAAACTCATAGGGAGTTGTTGATTATGAATGACATGCTGAAAAAAGAAAAAATAAAAATCCTCTCTAAGCAACTCCGTCTTCCGACATTTTCAAACTGCGAAGATATCATCAGACAGCTACCTTGCAACGCTGATTACATTGATTTTCTTATAGAACTTATGCAAAAAGAACTGGAAGAACGTTCGTTATCGGGTGTACAGAAAAGAATAAAGGCGGCAAAATTTCCGATTTTCAAATCCATTGACGAATTTGAAACAGAACGTCTTGAACATGTCAGCAACAGCAAAATAGCCTCACTTGCAAGCTGCGACTTTATCAAATCTAAACAGAATATCGTTATGATTGGAAATCCCGGAAGTGGTAAGACACATCTTGCCACTGCATTTGGAATCAATGCGTGTCGTGCCGGATACAAGGTAAAGTTTTATACCGCTGTTAATCTTGCTGCTGAACTTGCTGAGGCGGTACAAGCATCAAGATTAACCAAACTTGAAAAGAATATGGCATCTGTTGACCTTCTTATTGTTGATGAATTAAGCTATATGACGTTCAACAGATATCAATCAGAAATGCTTTTTCAAATAATTTCAGAACGTTCTGAAAGAGCAAGCGTGATAATCACTACAAACCTTGAATTTTCTCAATGGACGCAACTCTTCGATAATGAAATGATGGTTGCTGCTATGATTGACAGATTAACTTATCGTTCGCACATTCTTAATATGAACTGCACATCATCGTACAGAATTGATAATCATGGACGATCATTAGAACCGTCATGACATCGAGGGGGATCATTTTTATGTCAGCACAAGGGGGTCAAATTTTTTTCAGCACAGGGGGTCATTTTTTTCTTGACATTCACATCATGGAAATACCTCTTTTCTAAAATTATCGTTTCTATTGATTATTATATCATTTATTTTAATAAACATCAATGGGTGAAATCGATTTTATCGTTTTTGAAAAACGATTT
>SVNW01000072.1 GCA_015066745.1 Ruminococcus sp.
AGACTTACGCAGAATCCTACAAAAGACATCAGATTAAAAATCCCGATTCTGACATTTTCAGGTGTTTCAAATATTCTGCGTATTTTGATACACTGTCGTTTCAAAAATTCATTTAACATTTTATTCTCCTTTTCATTAATTACAAATTTACTCCATATCACATTATTTTCTTCTACTTTTAAGTATACCACCATTTTTATTTCGTTGTCAATCACTATAAAAAGTGATTTATTCAGATATTTTAAAAAAAATTTTCAAAGCAAACGCACCTTGTAAATAAATACTTGGTGCATTTACCTTGAAAATACAAGTGTTACATTTACTTTGAGTGCTCATACAAGCAGGTCTTACTGAAAACAAAACTTTAAGAAAGATATCAAAAGTACAGAGCAAATCACACTATAATTTCGCCACTTAATAAATAAACACAACTCACAAAATTATCTCCCGGCATTATCTCCGAAAATACAGATGGTACTGCAAGAATAAATAATGAAACAACAGTAGCTGTCATTGTATCGGCTGAAACTCTGCTTATCAGCGCACATATTCCTCCGATAATACAAGCAAAAACCGCTCTCACGACAAATAATAAAATCAGAAACTCTCCTATACTCATATATATTTCAAAATCACGCATAAACATAAGGCTCTGGACAGGAACGTCCATGTTATTGTACTCTAAAAAATTACCTATCTGCACAAATTGAATAAGATGAATGGAAATACAGACAAATATGCTTACTGCGCAAACAACACTTATTTTGATAAATGCAAGTAAACCTCGTCCACGTCGTGAAGATTTCAGAGTGTTGTCCATATTATTCTGACGGTCGTATGCAAATACCCCCGATACAACAGCTATTATTCCAATAAGTATATACAACGATGCCCTGTTTTGTGTCTGCTTGTCCTTATTCAGAAGAAGGTCGTAGGAATACGGCTGTATAAGATTTATTTTGTTCCCTGTTCTCTGCGTATACTCATAACCATCACGAATATTTTCTGCAACGGGTAACAGGGCTTCTCTTTCTTCCGTCAGCTCGCCAATATACTGCATATATTGAGAAAGTGTGTTTTGATTATAGTTTTCCTGCAACATCATATTATCTACTTTATCCTGATATGATTTTATCCTGTCTTCTAAGCTTTTTAATTTCTTTTGGGAATTTACAAATGTTTCTTCTGTAATTACACCTTCATATTTTTCATACCATGTCTGTTCACGAAAATTTATCTTGTAAATATAATCATATTTCATAGCAGACGATAATGCCAGGAAAAAAGCAACTATCAGAAATATCAGTCCACCCTGTTTTACAAGCAGTTTATAACTCTCCCAGCCTGTAAGCGTCCTTTGAAATGCAAATTTTTCTGCGATACTTCCCGCTTTTTCGGATATGTCCTTAAAAACGCCTTTATTTCTTATGTACATTTTATTATGAATCAAAGATCCGCATATCACAAGCAAAAACGCCATCACCGTAATAAAATATATATTGCAGTTTAAAACAGGAACTGCCACCCCTAAAATATTTATATTCTGACAGACCGAAAGAAAATCTTCGCAATTTATAAGCGAAACAATATTTATGTACTTAAAAAAATTGATCGAAGACACCGGAATAATAAGGTTGTATAAGAGAAATTCCGCAATTATAAATACCGCCGTAACTGTATACGCAATACCTGTTTCCAGAATACTTATAACAGTGTAAAACATAAGTCCGAGTAAAAAATAAGCGGAAATTTTTAAGGTAAGTGATATCAGGATATATTCCCAAATCGTTACAGCATAATGACACTGCATAAATTCGGGTAACGACTGTACCATTCTTGATACATCTGTTTGCTCAAATGAGATCATCATTACAATAAAATTTACACCATACATCACCATTCCAAGAACGACTGACGAAAACAGGAGTATCCCTACTCTGCTAAAATAGAGAACACCTCTCCCCTTTGCCGTACTTCTTATCAGATTTACTACACCTTTTTTTCTTTCCTTCAAAAATCTGACAGACATAATCATAAGAAATGCAATAATAATAACATCTGTAAGCTTGTATTCAAGAAATAACACAATACCTCTGTTTTCTCCGACACTTACAGTTATGTTTTCAAGCTCGGAATAGGCAAGCGCTGTTTTTCTGATATTGTCAGCAACAAATCCGTCCCTGTACATATTAAGCATGGACATATTGTTACTGTTTTCCTTTGTCATTTCCAAAAACTCATGATATCCGTCTATATAGCTTTCAAGTTCTTTTCCGGTGAGTGTTATATCTTTTTCCGTACTAAAAGACATCATAAATAATCCTGCATTTATGATTACAAGAATGACAAGCAGAATAATCGTCTTTTGATTGAAAATTCTCTTTAACTCATTCATTTTCGACCCTCCGCATAAAAAAGATAAACGTCTTCAAGTGAAATATCACTTACTCTCCTGAAATTTTCAGGCAGATTTTCTTCGGCTACACGAAAGATAAAACCCTCTTCTCTCCTTATAGTCTGACCTTTTCCGTACTTTTCCTTCAAGCTGTTCACTTCTTCAAACGTACCGCAAAATTCGCCTACTTTTCCCGATATTTCACTTATAAGCTCACCCGGAGTTGCAAATCTCAGAAGTTTTCCTTTTTTCATTAGAATGACTTTGTGTGCGATACATTCGATATCATCTACTACATGAGTCGCCAGAAGAACCATTCTGCTCTCGGAAATTTCAGCAATGTAATTTCTCAGACGTATTCTTTCTTCGGGGTCAAGCCCTGCTGTCGGTTCATCAAGAATAAGTATTTCGGGGTTATCGAGCATCGCAGAAGCAAGTAAAACTCGCTGTCGCATTCCTCCCGAAAAAGAACCAAGCTTTTTATGAGCAACACTTTTCAATCCCACAAGAGAAAGAAATTTTTCTGTCTGCACTTTACATTCACGATGTTTCATTCCTTTTAAAGAACCGATATACCGCATAAATTGCCCTGCCGAAAAATCTTCATACATTCCCTGAAGCTGAGGCGTGTAACCCACTTTTCTGCGAAATTTTACGCCAAGTGAAAGTATCTCCGTACCGTTGTATAAAATTTCTCCGGAAGTACGTTTTATGTTGTCCGTAAGAAGATTTAAAAATGTGGATTTTCCTGCTCCGTTTGCTCCGAGTATACCGTAGACTCCGTTTTCAAGTACAAGGTCAAGATCATCAAGAGCGGTAAAATCTCCGTAGTTCTTTTTAAGTTTTTTTATTTCAATCATCAGTATCCCGCACCTCTCAGAACTGTGGACATCGGATATTCGTCCCAGTAGTTTTCCCAGCTTTCAATCGTATAAGCCTTTTCCCATACACTTTCACTTTTCAGAATATCTTCAACCTTACAGCAGTATATTTCCTGTGTATCTGTCCGGTCATGCTTGCTTACATACAATTTCCCATCAGAAATATCAAAAGTCGCACCATAGTCATAATAGTGTGCTGTACCTGAAGGCGCATTGATCTCTTTTGCATCAACCGTATCTACAGAGCCTATTTTCTCGCCATTTTTATCAAACGCCAGAATTTCCTTCATGCCACAAACAAATATAGTATCTTCATAAAGACACATTCCGCTAATAATACTTTCGCCTGTATTTATTTCAATACCGTTAGATTCAAATGATTTGCTGTCACGACCACTGATACATACTTTATCTTCTTCGTTTATATACGTATAGTACAATGTATCTTCGCTTATAAGGTCAAGTGCATATCTCGATTTATCAACTTCTGCCTCAACAAACTCAATTTCATGATCGTTTACATTATATCTGTGTACTCCACCTGTTGATGAGTTTCCCCATAAACGATAATAAACGTATTCTCCACACGCTGACATTACACTTACAAATTGTGAAGAAAAATAATCATCATTGTAATCGTAAATTGATTCTGTTTCCCCTGTTCTGATATTCATTCTTACCATTCCTGCTCCCAGAAAACCGGCATATGAATGCTGACCCAGACTATACGGAATATATGCATATCCTTTGTGTATTATAAAATTATCAATAGCTGACGAAAAATTTATGCCATCATCAGCTGACTGAGGTTTTCTTATAGTGATCACATCACCTACTTTATCAAGCGATGCACCATCTGTTGACGCTTTGAAAAGTGCATATCCCATAGTTTCATCATCACGTATATTTGCGACAAAATAAATACTGTTGTCATATAGTATTGAGTTTGAGATTTCGAGAAAATTATAGGTCGCAGTACATTTTTCATTTCCGTCATGCATACATTCGGGTCTTGCACACAGAAAAATATCTTTACCCGTTGTTTTTTCAGTATAACGCAAAGACAAGTTCATGTCGCAAACATTATAATAATATCCGTTTTCTGTTTCCATAACTACTCTGTTATACGGCTTATCCTCAGGCATCTTTGAAACATCGTCTTTCATTTCTTTGCCGTCACAACCGCCGAGCATTATCAGCATTGCAAATGATAAAAACAGTTTTTTTGTTTTCATTTTTCCTTCCTCCTAAAAAACATATATAAAAACAAGAGTACCCTTTTATTCTGATTTTATTATAAAACTGTAAAAATAAAAAAACAACCACATTTGCACAAGTGGTTGTTCTAAGTGCAGAAGTGGTTGTTTTTATGTCTGTAAATTAAGTAAAACAGAAAGCTTGAATACTCCGTTTCCAAAAGAAATTTCAGAAGTACCGTTATATTTCTGAGCTATGGTACGTATTCGACGCAAACCTATCCCATGAAATTTCTTGTCTTTTTTTCCGGTGGACAGGTCCTCGTTTATATGCCTGTATTTGTTCTCGCAAAAAATACATATCATATCCATATGACGTTTTACACTCATAGTTATGAGCCTTTCCTCATCACAAAGTTCCTTGCACGCTTCGTAGGCATTGTCAAAAATATTTCCGAAAATACCGCATAAGTCATACTCTGAAATATCCGTTTCTGAAAAATCAACATCAAAATCAAGATTTACAGTTATACCGTCATTTTTTATATCACTTAATTTTTTCAGCATAAGTGCGTCAAGTACAGATGAACCTGTTCTGACAGGTAATCCCGAACCGTCCATCTCCGCTCTTATTTCACTCAGGTACTTTCGTGCATCTTCTGTTTTTCCGTCATCGAGAAGTATAGCAATTGCTGTAAGATGATTTTTCATATCGTGTCGTAACATTCGGGTCTCTGTATATTTGCTGTTGATCTCATCATAATATCGTTTTTCATTTTTCTCTTTTGCATCAAGTAAAACGTTATCTGTCTGTCTTTTTGAAATGATTATAAAAAATATAAAAAGTAATACGCCAAACAAGCCGAGTATCAGAGAGGAATTTACATACTCTCCCATGATGCCGATATTATTGTATACACCAACCATATTTTCAAAATGAAAAAGTGAAGAAAAATTTATTTTAATATCAAATAAATGAAGAAGTATTTCACCGATGATAAATAAAACCATTATTAAAACAGCCCTGACTTTATTTTTTGATAAAAACAATGTGACAGACCCAAAATATATTATAAGTCCTGATAAGACTTTGAAAGCGATCCTCAGAACTATCAATGTACCGACTGATATCATATATGGACACGACTTGTATTCCGAAACCGACTGAACTGTCCTTTTGAGATCTCCTGCTCTGACAACAGAATCTATTATCATAATATTTGAAATATAGAAAATAATTGTTCCTATAGCAAGAACAATTGCAAAAGCCGAATTTCTGTACTTCTTCCCTGTCTCCTGAACCGATAGAAAATGACAGTTTACAGCAGACACCAAAGCACAGAGAACTGAAATAACTACAACCAGAATATCTGTAATATCATCTGAAAAAATAAGGTTTATTGCTATATCGGGAACTGCACTTACATTAATATTATCAAGACCATAAAAATCATTTTTAACTTTCGCTGATTTTTTATGAACATCATCTGAGAAAATACTTATCCCTGACATCTCTTCAACATTATTGTTTATCGAATAAATAAAGTCTCTGTAACTTGTTGCGTACTTTAATCTTTGAGCACAATAATCAATAACTTCCAGCCTGAAAGTCACCTGACTGTCGGTAAGTGTGCTGTTACCCACTATTTTCTCTGCTTCTTTTCTTGCAGAGCTTTTTTCAGGATAAACAGGTACAGTCTGATTATTTAATATTTTAAGAGCCTCACGATATTCTAAAAGCCATTTTTCTTCCTCATTCAAAGAATCGAGTGCGGAAGAATAATCACTGAAATCATAAGCAGACAAAATATTATCCGCACTGTTTATCACTGATTTCTTTAATGATACAGAACCATGCGACACATAATCTCCCGAATTTATATTTACATACCCTATGAAAAAATTAAGTACAACAGCAGACAGGATCATAAAAACAAAATACAGATTATATTTTTGCCTTATCATTTTATCCTGCTTTCTACAGATGCCATAACAGAAGACATCACATATTTTCTTTTTCTGCGACTCATTGGAAGTGACTTACCTGTACTCATTTCGACAGTATCGTTCCCGATTCGTTTTATTTTTGAAATGTTGACAAAAACAGATTTGTGTATCTCTATAAACATATCTTGTGGCAAAAGCTGATAAACTTTATTTACAGAAAGAGCTGTCCTGGCAACACTGTCAGCAAAATAAACCGCTGTACCTCTTTTGTCAGATTCTATAAAATCAATATCATCACAACAGATTATTTCAAGCGTCCCATCAGTTAAAGCAACAGAAATCATATTTTCACGGCTTGCTTTCATAAATCTTCCCAGCACATCGTCAAATCTGCTATCCAAAGATGATTTTACTATATAATCAAAAGCTTTTACAGAATACCCTTCTACAGCTCTGTTTTCAAATCCTGTCACAAAAATCAAAGTGACCTTATTATCCATTTCTCTCAACTTCATTGCAATATCAAGACCATCTGTATTTTCAAGCTGAATATCGAGAAATATCAGATCAAAAGTTCCTTTGTTTTTATAAACTTCAAGCAATGGTATTCCATCGGTAAATACAGTTATCTCCACTTTCTCATTACATTTTTCAAAATATTTTTCAAGCAGTTCCAGAAGTTTATCCGAATAAATTTTCTCATCTTCACAAACAGCTATTTTCATCACATCACCCCTTGGTTTATGTTTTTTATAGCGTAAAAACTCAGTATCTTAATTTTTATATATACATACCAAAAATCCCCCTATGGCTTTGTATTGCCACAAGGGGATATCACCCTGATAATAAAACTTATTTCAGAAGTTCTTTTAACATCTTTTCGATCTCATCACGGCTACCTGAGAGTTTTCCCTGTGCATAACCGTTTTTTCCTCCGCCTTTTCCGTTAAAAGAAGCGTTTAACTGCTTAACAAGAGCCGTTACATCATTCTCCTTTGAATTTACAACGTAATTATATTCATTTTCAGATGTTTCTGAGAGAAGAACGCATGTAACCACATTTTGGTCAGCAATATTATTTGAACAGAATCTGAGATCATCAAAGGAACACTGTTCGCAGAATGAGTAGCCGTTGTTTCCTACTGTTTCTATGCTGAGTCTTGCCATTGCAAGTTCTCTTACAAGTGCCTGTTTTTCTCTTGTAACAGTTGCGATCTGTTCAAGCTGTCTGCTTACAAATTCCGCAGTTTTTTCACGAGGAGCAGAAAGCTGTTTCATGATAAGTTTGTTTTCATTGTTAAGCAGAGTATAATCTGCAAGGGCACGATAACCGGCTGTTATCTCGATTCTTGTACCGCTTTTATATGCTACATGAGAAGTGATTTTTATAAGACCTATCTCACCTGTTCGAGCAACATGTGGTGCACAACAGGCACATAAGTCTACATCTCCTATTTTTACAAGACGGAGATCATCCTCGATATCAAGTTTGCTTCTGTATCTGAGTGCAGGTATTTCTTCTTTTGTCGGATACATTACAGTTATCTCTATATTATCAAATACTGCCTTATTTGATGCAAGCTCGATTTTGGCAATATCATCTGCTGTAAGTTTACGGTCAAAATCAACGATCATGCCGTCGTTTCCAAGATGAAATCCGACATTCACGCAACCGTACATAGAATTGGCTACGCCCGAAACAATGTGTTCTGCTGAATGATTCTGCATTCTTGAAAATCTGATATCCCAGTCAATTTCTCCGCAAACTTCGCAACCTGTTTCAAACGCCTTATCTGTTTTGTGTATGATAATACCATCTGAGATCTGCGTATCTGTTACAACCGCATCTCCTAATCTTCCGGTATCCCCTTTCTGACCGCCTCCTTCCGGAAAAAACGCAGTCTGTCTGAGAACGACATCATAACCGTTGTCATTTGCCGTACAGGATACCACTTCAGATGTAAAGGTTCTGCAATAAGCATCATTTTCGTATAATTTTATTGTATTTTCCATAAGCATATCAATATATTTATCAAAGAAGTACTATACCGTGTTTTTCACATACTTTTAATGTTTCCTCAGGCCATACAGAAACCTGTACTTCACCTATATGCATTTTTTCAAGCAACAGCATACACAATCTTGACTGACCTATACCGCCACCTATTGTAAGCGGTAATGTTCCGTCTGCTATCATTTTATGATAATCATACTTATATCTGTCTTCAGCATTTGCCACTTTGAGCTGTTTATCAAGCGACTGAGCGTCCACTCGGATTCCCATAGATGATATTTCAAGAGAATTTCCGAGTACATCATTCCAGAAAAGTAAATCTCCGTTGAGTTCCCAGTCATCATAATCGGGAGCTCTGCCGTCATGACGTTTTCCGCTTTTGAGAGTTTTTCCGATCTGCATAATAAAAACTGTCTTATATTTTTCTGTTATGAGACGTTCACGCTCTTTCGCTTCTACATCAGGATACATATCTTCAAGTTCCTGAGATGTAATAAAATACGGTGTATCACAAATCTCTGCCTTGAGCTGAGGATAACGCAGAGTGATTTTTCTCTTGGTATATGCTATAGCTTTTACTATATCCTTTACAGCCTCTTTAAGAAACTCTATATTTCTGTCTTCTTTGTTTATAACTTTTTCCCAGTCCCACTGGTCAACGAAAATAGAATGTATATTATCAACATCGTCATCTCGTCTGATCGCATTCATATCCGTATAGATGCCTTCACCTGCATTATAGCTGTATCTGTGCAATGCCATACGTTTCCACTTAGCAAGTGACTGAACAACTTCAGCATCAACATCAATTTCCTTTATAGAAAAATCAACTTTACGTTCAACACCATTAAGATCGTCATTTATACCACTGTTTTTTCTCACAATAACAGGTGCAGTAACTCTGTCAAGTGTAAGTGCAAATGATAATGCCTGCTGAAAAACATCTTTGATATACTTGATAGCATGCTGAGTTTCTCTGAGTGTCAAAGATGATTTGTAATCTTCTGAAATATATAATGTTCGTGACATATAATACATTCCCTTCGTATTTTATAGTTTTTCTTATCTTACATTTCCGACTGTTCTCGGATAAAGAATAACGTCTCTGATATTTGTAATACCTGTTACATACATGATAAGACGTTCAAATCCCAGTCCAAAACCACCATGAGGAACTGAACCGTATTTTCTGAGATCAAGATAATCAGTATAGAGATCAAGATTCATGTTTCTTTCTTTCATAGCTGCCACAAGCTTATCATAATCGCCTTCTCTTTCGCTTCCGCCGATTATTTCTCCGACACCCGGTACAAGAAGGTCAACAGCAGCAACTGTCTTACCATCAGGATTTTGTTTCATATAGAAAGATTTGATTTCCTTAGGATAATCAGTAACAAAAACAGCCTTTTTAAATACTGTTTCTGAAATATAACGTTCATGCTCTGTCTGAAGGTCACAACCCCATTCAACAGGATAAGTAAATTCCTGTCCTGATTCCTGAAGAAGTTTTACTGCGTCTGTATAACTGATAACACCAAATTCATTTGAAATAAGATCTTCAAGCTTTGCAATAACGCCTTTTTCAAAATGATCATCGAAAAATTTCATTTCATCAGGGCATTTGTCAAGCACTTCACGTATAACTGTCTTTATCATATCTTCTGCAACTTCAATTACATCAGGAAGTTCTGCAAATGCTATTTCAGGTTCAACATGCCAGAATTCTGCAACGTGTCTTGGAGTATTACTGTTTTCAGCACGGAAACTAGGTCCAAAAGTATAGATCTTTCCGTGTGCCATAGCCGCAACTTCGCCTTCAAGCTGTCCTGAAACGCTAAGTCCTGCTTTTTTGCCGAAAAAGTCACTGCTGTAATATTCTTCTTCATTTTTATAATCCTGTGAATATCCAATAGTTGTTACCTGGAACATTTCTCCTGCACCTTCACAGTCACTTCCGGTGATAAGAGGAGTGTTTACATATACAAAATTTCTGCTCTGGAAGTAGTTGTGTAAAGCAGCTGCCATTACAGAACGAATACGAAATACAGCATTGAAAGTATTGGTTCTTCCTCTGAGATGTGGCATTGTACGGAGGAACTCCAGTGTATGTCTCTTCTTCTGAAGCGGATACTCAGGAGGGCATGTTCCTATAACAGATATAGAAGTTGCGTTGATCTCAACTGAACCCTGACGTGCCTCAACTACAGTACCTTCAACCTTTACAGAAGTACCAAGCTTCAATGCAGGCTCATATTCGATATCAAGTGCCTTGTCGATAACGATCTGAAGATGTTTGAGAGATGTACCGTCATTTATTTCAAGAAAAGCAACGTTTTTTGAATCTCTTGAAGTTCTTACCCAGCCACAAACCGTAACAGTCTGATTTATAATATCTGTCGCATTAAAAATTTCTTTAATATCAGTATGTTTCATATATTTTTTTCCTTTCCAAAACTTTATTTTAAAAATAAAAAACTCCCGCCCTAAAAATAGGACGGAAGTAATAACTAACCGTGGTACCACCTAAATTATCGCACTTACTGCGATCACTCTACGCTTCATTAAAGCTACCCGTTTAACGCACAGAATACGTCGCCCCTACTTGCAAAGCTTTCAGTTTGATGCTCGGAAGTGTTATTCGCAAAGACTCTGATATATGGTTTTCACTATCCCATACTCACTGTGAACGAAATTCCTTGTTACTTCTCTCCGTCATAGCATTTAAAAAATATGATATTGAAATTATAACATTTTTCAAAAAACTTGTCAAGAAAAATTTTTTTACATAATTCTTTTTATTTCTCTATAATTTTTGTACCGTCATTATCTATCATAAACTCATGAACCTGCCAGTGTTTTATTCCTGCATTTTCAAGAGAAAAACGCATTTTTCCTGCAAAATATGTATTTTCTTCGTCAACAATAGCCATAATTGTCGGACCTGCTCCGGAAATATATGCGCCATACGCACCGTGAGTATATGCGATATCAAACACTTCACGGCAGTGCGGAATAAGTTCCATTCTGTATGGCTGGTGCAGTTTATCATGAACAGCGGTTCTGAGGTTTTCAAACTTTCCGGTAAGAAGCGATGCCGAAAAAAGTGCTGCTCTTGAAAGATTATAAACAGCATCTTTATGTGAAACTTCTTTTGGAATACATTCTCTTGCCTTTTCTGTTTTAAGTTCAAAATCAGGTATTATAGCAACAAATTTAAGTTTTGTATAAACCTCCTGTTTTACCCAGTGTACTTTTCTTCCGTCAAAAACAGCAGTTACGATTCCTCCGAGAAGTGCCGGAGCTGTATTGTCGGGGTGTCCTTCGATCTGAGCTGCAAGATCTACAAGGTCATCTTGTGTGAGCGGATTTCCAAGTATGTGATTTGCGCCTGCCAGACCTGCAACTATACAAGCAGATGATGAACCAAGACCTCGTGCCATGGGAACATTATTTTTCTGAACAATTTTTAATCCGTTCAACTTTTTTCCGCATATATCAAACAGATCTTTTGCTGAAACGTAGATGAGATTTTTTTCATCTGTCGGAATCACCATATCATCAGCAGACGATATATCAACACGGTCACTCTCTTCCATCTCAACATAATTGTAAAATCCTAGTGCAAGACCAAGTGCATCAAATCCTGCACCAAGATTTGCACTGGTCGCAGGTACTTGTATCTTTATCATAATAAGCCTACTCCTTTTTTATTAAAATGCCATTATTTATTATACATCAGATGCAAAGTTGTGTCAATTATCAGGATTTTAAAAGTTTAAAACTGCACATATTTTCTTTTGAATATTATCACTTTTCCGTTAAATCATTACAATTTTCTCAAAATAAAAATAAAACGCTTTTTTTCCTTGACGTATGGGAATTACAGTAGTATAATTTTATAAGTATTTTGTAAAAAGGAGTTCAAAATGAAAAATAAAAAATCATTATCCAGGCAAATTTTATTATCTATTGCATTCTCTGCACCTTTATTTACTTTTGGTCTTAAAACAGACGGAACAGATGCTGATTCTGTAAAAAAACTGCTTGATTTTAAAAAAATTATCTTTAAAATCGATACTTATGACGATATCAGCGAATACGATACTAACAGCAATGGTGTCGTAAATGTCTTTGATGTTATGCGTTGCAAAAGAAATGTTTATAACATTACAGTATGTCCTCCGTCAGAAACTTCTCAGACAACTGTAACCACCAAACCACCAACCGACATAACTCAGCCGACAACAGCCACCACTACCTCACCGGCAACTACTATAACTTCTGTATCCTCAACAACCGATACTACCGTTACAACAACTTCCGCACCTTTAACAACTACTACTGCCACGACTACATCTGCACCGCCTGTAACAACAGTCACAACAACTACCACCCCACCACCTGTTACAACAGAAATGCCGAAATATAAAATGATATCAAACATGAAAAGCATACTTCAGGGACCTGAACTTCCTACAGGCTGTGAAGCTACAGGACTTACTACTGTAATAAGATGGTATGGATATGATGTAAGCAAAATGGATATAGCACTTAAATATATGCCGAGTGCACCGGTATATTATTCGGGCGGTTATTTGTACGGACCTGATTTTATCACGACATTTGCAGGAAATCCACAAACAGAAGGGCTTTCCTACGGTTGCTATATCCCTTGTCTTATGACTACTGCAAACAACTATTTTTCAGCAGTCGGAAGCAATTACAAAGCTAAAAATCTCACAGGAACAGAGCTTGAAGATCTCTTCCCCTATGTCGCAAACAATATACCTGTCATCCTTATCTCCACACCTGAACTGATAACGCCACGTACAGGAGATTCGTGGTGGACACCTGACGGAAGATATGTAACATGGCAAAGAGGACATCACTGTATGGTTCTTATGGGATATGACCTCAGAAATAACAAGGTTTATTGTGCAGACCCTATGATGAGAAAAGGAATTGTCGGATATGACCTTGCGCTATTCAAACAGATATACAATCTTAAAGGAAAGAACGCAATGATAATAGATACAGGCTCTGCAAATGTTCCTGTTTCTTATGCAAAAGTCGGCGATGTTATCCGATATGCAGGCTACGCACATACAACAAGTACAAACGGCAGTGATGACAAAGAATTTTATCTTGATTCAAATCTGTACACTGTTACATATATTTATCCGCAGGAAGCAAATCAGATCTACGGTGTGTGTATCGGCAATATGGGTTGGGTAGGATATGACGCATTAAAGGAAAATCTTCCGGCATACTCTTCACAGTCACAAACACCGTCAGCATTAAGCGGAGTAAAAAATCTCAAAAATGCTATGAGCGGTAAATATCTGAATGTAGACTACGGAAAAGATATAAATGGTACAAATATATATCAATGGACACGCGATAACAGTACCGAACAGAAATTTAAAATCGTAAACAACAACGACTACTATCTCATCTATGCAATGTGCAGTAGCTCAGGAAACGATAAAATGGTTACTTCCGTTTCTGCATACGCAGGTGCTAATGTACATCTTTACGAAAAGATAAGCGATCAGCAACAGCAATGGATCATAACTCAGGTAGCCAACTCATCAGCTTATACCATTGCATTAAAATCAAACCCTGAACTTGTACTTACAGCTCATGACAGCTCAAATGGTTCAGGAACAGGTACAGACTACACTTCTACCGGAAATGTATATCTAAGTAAATATTCAGGATACTCTTCACAGATGTGGTACATAGAATAATAACAACAAAAAACGAAAAGCATGGTGAACACCGTTTATGATACGGTCACCATGCTTTTATTGTTACTTCTTTTTGTAAATAAGAATAGCAAACTCTATCTGCGTCTTCAGAAAATCAAGAAGATGAAGTTTTTTAAAATCCTTCTCGCTTGTTTTATAATAATACGGAGTCATCATAAAAAGGTTTTCTATCATTTCTGTACAGTCAAGTTTTATATTGCCTTTTATTTCTCTTGAAGAAACCAGTTCAAAACCATCTATATGATAATCTTCGGTGGTATTTTTATAAGGAACGTCATATACGGCTTTTTTTAGTTCCCATAAATGATTTTCCAGTGGTATCACCTGAATATATATACCTGACTTTTTAAGTATTCTCGAAAACTCTTTCTGACAAAAAGGCGCAAATACATTCAAAACTATATCACATGAGCTATCCTGCACCGGAATATTAAAAATACTTGCTACTGCCCTCTCTATATCTTTATTTCTGCTTTTAGCACTTGCAAGAGCATTTTTGGATATATCGACCGCAAGCATTGTGACATTTTTCTGCGACGCAGATAATTTTTCGTATATTCCTGATGTATAATAACATTCACCGGCTCCGGCATCGAGAATAACCGAACCATCTGACGCATACCTGTCAACAACACTGCACAGCTTATCAAGTAAGATCTTATAGTACCCTGCATCGAGAAAATCACGTCTTGCCTTCACCATGAGTTTATCATCACCATGATTTGAAGTTTTCTGAGACATCAGAAGATTTATATATCCGCTTCTTGAAATATCATAACAATGATTTTTTTCGCATCTGTATGTTTTATCATCTTTAACAAGCTGACTTTTGCATACAGGACAAATAAACCCTGCCATTAATATTCAGCGTTCTCCCAGTTATGCCATACATTCTGAACATCATCATTATCTTCAAGGTGTTCAAGAAGATTTGTCATCTTCTTTATTGCTTCTTCATCTGTAAGGTTTATATAGTTGTCAGGAACCTGTTCGATTTCTGCTGAAAGTATAGTATATCCTTTTTCAGTGAGGCTGTTTGTCATAGTATGAAGTTCAGTAGATGCACCGATAAATTCCACTGTTTCTTCTTCTATGCTGAAGTCATCAGCATTTGCGTCCATACAGTCTTCCATAACCTTATCTTCATCATAGTTTTTGTTTTCAACTACAACTATAGACTTGCTTGTAAACATAAATGAAACGCAACCGCTTGTACCCATATTTCCGCCAAACTTATCAAAATAATGACGTACATCTGCAGCTGTTCTGTTTTTGTTATCTGTAAGAGTTTCAACTATTACAGCAACACCGTTCGGACCATATCCCTCATATACGATAGAGATATAATCATTTTTATCTTCTCCGCCGCTTGCCTTTTTGATTACACGTTCTATATTGTCGTTAGGCACATTGTTCGCTTTTGCCTTTGCGATAAGATCACGAAGTTTTGCGTTTGTATTCGGGTCAGGTCCGCCTTCTTTTACGCATACTGTCATTTCACGTCCGATTTTTGTGAAAACTTTAGCTCTCGCCTGGTCTGTAGCCTCTTTTTTTCTCTTTATAGTACTCCATTTTGAATGTCCTGACATTTTAATTTTCCTCCTCGGTTTTTTCAAGAATAATATTTATTAATTCTTCCAGTCTTTCTTTTCTGCCTGTAAGCTGTAAAAACCCAAACAGACACTCAACGGCTGTCGCACGTCTGTAATCGACTATATTTGCACTCTTCGGCGCTGAACAACCTGATGCATTTCTGCCTCTTTTCAAAACAGAAACTTCTGTTTCTGAAAGAAGCGGAAATATAACATCATATGCTTTAGACTGAAAGACAGCACACACCTTTTTGGTTGTTGCACTGTGCAGATTTGCCGCAGATGTATTAGCCTTGATGAGAATGCGCTGACGAACCAGCTGTTCATAAACACTGTCACCAAGAAAAGCAAGTGCGAGCGGACTGTACTGCATAGCATCTCTCTCTGATAATATATTTTCTGTCATACCTACCTCTAGCTTACATACTCAAATTCAAATCCATGAATATTAACAGTTTCACCTTCACCGATACCCATCTCTTCAAGCTGACTGAATATGCCATTTGTCTGTAAAACTCTCTGAAGATACTGCAAAGATGAATAGTCATCAAGATTGACTGTACGAAGTATAGGTTCAAGCCACTGGGCTTCGATATAGTAGACATCATCTTCTTTTCTGACAGTGATCTTATTTCTGCTATCTTTCTGAATCTGAATTTCTTCCTGTGAAATTTCTTCAGGTTCATATTCTTTGATAGGTGGCAGTTTATCGAGCTCCTGTGAAATATATTTTACAAGTTCTGATGTACCATGTGTTGTAGCTGCAGATATTTCAAAAAACTTATAACCATTTTCTTCGATATAGTTTTTAAGCTCTTCGATCTGTTCAGGCGATGCCATATCTGATTTGTTTGCAGCAACTATCTGAGGACACTTTGCAAGATCCTCACTGAATTTTTCAAGTTCATTGTTTATTATCTTAAAATCATCAATAGGATCTCTTCCCTCACAGCCTGAAACATCAAGCACATGAAGTATCAGACGGCATCTTTCGACGTGTCTTAAAAACTCATGACCAAGACCTATACCATCACTTGCACCCTCTATAAGTCCCGGAATATCAGCCATAACAAATGATTTTTCAGCTTCAACCTTTACTACTCCGAGTACAGGAACCAATGTAGTAAAATGATAGTTGGCAATCTTAGGTTTGGCATGACTTACTACTGATATGAGAGTTGATTTTCCGACATTAGGAAAACCTACAAGTCCAACATCAGCGAGCAGTTTGAGTTCGAGAGAAAGTTCAAACTCTTCACCCGGATATCCCGGCTTTGCAAACTTAGGTATCTGTCTTGTAGATGATTTAAACTCGGAATTTCCTTTTCCGCCTTTTCCGCCTTTTGCTATTATCTGTCTGTCTTTCTTTGAAAGATCGGCAATTATTCTGCCTGTAACAGCATCACGTACAAGTGTACCACGCGGAACTTTAATTATAAGATCTTCACCATTTTTACCGGTACAATGTTTTGCACCGCCATTTTCGCCCTTCTGAGCAACGTACTTCTTTTTATATTTGAAATCTATAAGTGTAGAAAAATTATCGTCTATTACAAATATGATATCTCCGCCGTTACCGCCGTTACCACCATCAGGACCGCCGGCTGCAACATATTTTTCACGGTAAAAAGAAACCGCACCATCTCCGCCGTCACCGGCTTTTATTTTTATTCGTGCCTTATCGACAAACATCTATGATCTTCCTTTCATGTGTGCCTGTACGCACATGAGTGTTAAATATACCCTTATACAGCAAAATCCCAAGCGCAAGCTCGGGATTTTTAATGCAATAAAGATTTTAATTACTGCACAGCGTAAACTGATACTTTCTTACGATCACGACCGAAACGTTCGAACTTAACTCTGCCGTTTACCTTAGCGAATAAAGTATCATCAGAGCCGATACCTACACCCTCACCTGGATGAATATGTGTACCACGCTGACGAACAATAATGTTACCAGCCAATACGTACTGACCATCTGCTCTCTTAACGCCTAATCTTTTTGACTCGGAATCACGACCGTTCTTTGTAGAACCGCTTCCCTTCTTGTGAGCAAAAAACTGCAAACTAAGATTTAACATATCTTACACCTCCGAAATTTTTAAACTAATCGTACCTTCAAACTGTTGCGAAATAAGTTCCAGATGATTTCTGAGACCGTCAATCAACTTTGAAGAAACTTCGCAAACATTCTCAACCTTTAAGGAGACTATATTGTCCTGAGCTACCACTTCTGCTTTGATACTAAAACTTTCTGTGATAAGATTTGCTGTCAGCTGAACTGCTGAAGTTACACCTGCGCAAACAATATCAAATCCGATATCATCGTATTCGGCATGTCCGCTCACCTTAAAGCCTGATAGATTTCCACTTTTTTTGTAAAAAATAGCGGTAATCATTTACTAAGCCTTGATTGCTTCAATCTTAACCTGAGTGTAAGGCTGTCTGTGACCCTGTCTTCTCATTGTTGAACCTTTTTTTGGCTTATAAGTAAGGATATTGATCTTCTTGCCCTTACCATTCTTAACAACTGTAGCTGTAACAGTAGCACCGTTTACATATGGCGCACCAACTGTTATACCATTGTCGTTATTTACAGCAACAACTTTGTCAAAGCTTACTGTCTGTTCAGCCTCAACTGCGAGCTTTTCGATGAATACTACATCGCCCTCTTTTACTTGATACTGCTTACCACCGGTTTCAATAATTGCGTACATTTTGGTTTACTTCCTTTCCAAAAAACTCGCTGTATAAGGTGTGTTATAAATACTATAACAACTTGGATACCTATAAACATGCGGCATAATTATTTTATCACACAAAACAGGGGTTTGTCAAGTGTTTTGTGTGATAAATTTCAGAATTAATTTTCTTAAAAAAATTCATTAAATTTT
>SVNW01000073.1 GCA_015066745.1 Ruminococcus sp.
AGGTATGCGAATAGTTTTTGCATGATAAAAATAAAAACCGTAGGACATACGGGGTTAGCTCGCTTATGCTTAGTACGTTAGTACTATCGAACGAGAACCGAAACTTATCTATAGAGATGGGAAGCCCTCACCTCTACAGGTGGGGGAGGATGTCACTGATATGTGTTAGAATATATAATATAGATTTGGTTAAAAAGCAGTTTGCTAAAGAAAATCACAAAATATTTTTGAGCAGAAAAGACAGATTATCATGAAGTCAAATACACTTGATATGATAAATGTCAAAGAGAAAAAAGAAGATATCGGCGGATTAGACAATCTGAAAAAATGGCTTGACAGAAAAGCTGTTATATATAAGGATATCGACAGAGCGATGAAGTTTGGTGTTGATATGCCAAAAGGAGTACTTATCGCAGGTATCCCAGGATGCGGAAAATCTCTTACTGCGAAGGTAACGTCCGCAATGTTTGAAGTACCGCTTCTCAAACTTGATATGGGAAGAATCATGGGTAAGTATCTTGGTGAATCCGAGACAAATATGAGGAAAGCAATTGAACTTGCTGAAACTATCTCGCCATGCGTTTTATGGGTTGATGAACTTGAAAAGGGCTTTGCAGGAACAGATGGTTCAGGGCATGAAGTAACAATGAGACTTTTCGCAGCATTTCTCACATGGCTTCAGGAAAAGACATCACCGGTATTTGTTGTGGCAACAGCAAACGATATTTCAAAATTGCCTCCTGAGCTTTTAAGAAAAGGAAGATTTGACGATATATTTTATGTAGACCTTCCGAATAAAAGTGAAAGAAGGAGTATTTTTGATATACATATCAGAAAACGCAGACCTACAGATTTGGCAAAGATTGATTTTGACAGGATAACTGATAAAACAGAAGGTTTCAGCGGTGCTGATATCGAGAGTGTTGTAGTTGAAGCAGTAGAGGATGCATTTGCAAACGGACAGGACGGGCTGACGACTGAGAATATAGTAAAGTGTATTGAATCAACAAAGTCTTTATCTGATATAATGAAGGATAAGATAGAGAATCTTCAGAAGTTCTATAAGAAAAACAGTAATTTAAAAAATGCGACCTGATAGAGAAAAGAGGTAAATAAAAATGGCAAAAAGAATAGTAAAATTCCCGTTAAAAATGAAAAACGGAGCACAGGTAAGAAGTCTTGAAGAACTCAGAGCGAACGCAGATATAGAAAGTATTATGCAGTATTATTTCAGCGGACAACTTTCAAGATGGTGCAAGGTATTTAATATAAATGAACTACCCGAAAAGATTGCAGAGAATAATGAAGTGTTCGTAAACAGAGTTCTGGATATAATAGGAGTAGAACTGCCTGCGGAAGATATTCAGAATTATGTGAATAATAATTTTGGAAAAAGTGATGAGATAAAGGTAGTACCGGATGCATATGAAGAAAAAATAACAGATGATAAAGAAGTAAAAAACAGACTTCAAAATATAATGGACAGCGAAATCAATCTTGATGATTATAAGATAGAAGTTACACCAATAGAGGATGAATCAGGAAAGACAGAAAAATATCGTGTATGCATTACTAACGAAAAAACAGAACAGTACAGCCGTTTTACTATACCGTATGAAGTGGATAATGACTATACAAGGGAACTGTTTGAAAAAGATTTATATGAAAAAATAAAATATGCAGTAGAAAATGCGGAAAAAAGTATAGAAATACTTAATCGTAAGACAGGATGTTACGGATTATTGAATGTCGGTGATACATTTGAGTTTGGAAGATACAACGGTGAACCGATAAAATGGAAAATACTAAGAAAAAGTAATGATTCGATATACATAATTTCTGCAGAGAAACTATGCGAAAGACAGTTTCATAATAACTGGTATGGGGATGGAGTAAATAACTGGACAAACAGTGATATAAGAAAATGGCTGAATGGAGAGTTTTACAATAAATCCTTTACTGAAGCCGAAAAAATGAAAATTGGCACAGTAGAATCAGATAAAGTAACATTATTGAGTGAAGAAGAAGCAGAAAGTCTGATGACTGAATATGAAAGAGCCATCGGCGATGGGTGGTGGCTCCGGTCGGCTTGCCCTGATGATTTTTATAGCTGTGTCTGGTTTGTCTACAGCGACGGCACGCTCCACATCAGTGAGGTCATTACTGAGATTGGAGTACGTCCCGCTTTAAATCTTAAACCTGAATCCGCAGAGTTCATTTTAAAAAGTAATAGGCTAATTTTAAAAGGTGATATAGAGAATATAGAAAAAAGTATAGAAATACTTAATCGTAAGACAGGATGTTACGGATTATTGAATGTCGGTGATACATTTGAGTTTGGAAGATACAACGGTGAACCGATAAAATGGAAAATACTAAGAAAAAGTAATTATTCGATATACATAATTTCTGCAGAGGAACTATGCCAAAGACAGTTTCATAATAACGGTAACAGTGGCTCAAATAAATGGGTAAACAGTGATATAAGAAAATGGCTGAACGGAAAATTTTACATCAATTCTTTTACTGAAGCCGAAAAAATGAAAATTGGCACAGTAGAATTAGATAAGGTAACATTATTGAGTAAAGAAGAAGCAGAAAGTCTGATGACTGAATATGAAAGAGCCATCGGCTCTTGGTGGTGGCTCCGGTCGGCTTACCCTTATGATAGTAGCGATGTCTGGTATGTCCAGAGCGACGGCACGCTCTACAGCGGTAGTGTCAATTATGTTGGTGGAGTACGTCCCGCTTTAAGTCTTAAACCTGAATCCGCAGAGTTCATTTTAAAAAGTGATATAGAAAAAAGTATAGAAATACTTAATCGTAAGACAGGTTGTTATGAATTATGTAATGTCGGTGATACATTTGAGTTTGGAAGATACAACGGTAAACCGATAAAATGGAAAGTACTGAAAAAAAGCAATGATTCGATGTACATAATTTCTGCAGAGGAACTATGCGAAAGACAGTTTCATAATAACTGGAATAAGGATGGAGCAAATAACTGGACAAACAGTGATATAAGAAAATGGCTGAATGGAGAGTTTTACAATAAATCCTTTACTGAAGCCGAAAAAATGAAAATTGGCACAGTAGAATCAGATAAAGTAACATTATTGAGTATAGAAGAAGCAGAAAGTCTGATGACTGAACAAGAAAGAGCCATCGGCTCTTGGTGGTGGCTCCGGTCGGCTTACCCTGTTTATGGTTACGATGTCTGGAATGTCTACAGCGACGGTACGCTCCACTACGATCTTGTCAATTATGTTGGTGGAGTACGTCCCGCTTTAAATCTTAAATTTTAAATCTTCAAATCAATAGGATATACAGAAAACAGAAAAAAAGAGATAAAAAAAAGCCCGAAGGGCATAGAAACCGCCTGTAAGGCGGCGACGCAGAGTTGATTTTTAGGAGGAAACGTTTTGAATAGTCAAAGCGAGTTGGGCGTGATTGTAAAGGCAAAGGATTTGTGTAGTTATATAATGATAATAACTCAAAAATCTCCAAAACATTTCCGCTATACATTTGTTTCAAGAATGCAGAATTTATCTCTTGATATAATCGAAAAAATATATAGGGCTAATGATGTGTTTTTTAACAAAAATATGCCGGAGGAATATAAGAAAAGGCTTGAATATCAGCATGAAGCACTTACAAGTATTCGTGTTTTGGCATATTTTTCACAGCTTGCTATGGAACAGGGATGTATACTTGGAAAACAGTGTTGAAATGCGTTATGAGTACGAAAATATCTGGCTTACGCAGAAGATGATGGCGGGTCTTTATAATGTTGAAATCCCCACTATCAATTATCATATCAAAAAAATTTTTAAGGATAGCGAATTGCAGAAAGATTCAGTTATTAGAAAATTTCTAATAACTGCTGAGATTGAAAAGAAATAAAAAATGGAAAAAGCGATACAGAGTCCTCAAAATCTGTATTGCTTTTAAATCGTTTCAAAATCGACTTTTAGGAACTATAAAAACGATAATTCCCTTTTTGAATAGCGCTTGAACGCTTGTATAGAATAGTGATATAGCTTGAAGGAGGTCAACATTCTTAATGTTCCACGTGGAACATTTAAATATCACAGTATTGATTTTCCGATAGATATTATGTGAAAAATTGAGTGTTGTTTGTATTATTTTTTCTTTACACTACTAAGAATTTGTGTTATAATAATAAATAGTCAATTATTATCTGAAAGGAAGATTTTTGTGGGTAAGGTGATTGCAGTTGCAAATCAGAAAGGTGGAGTAGGTAAGTCCACCACTGTAATAAATCTTGCTGCATTTCTCGGAAGCAGGAACAAAAAAGTTCTATGCATTGATATTGACGCACAAGGTAACGTAACAAGCGGATTTGGTATAAGAAAAAAATCTGTAAAGTACTCTTCCTATGATCTGCTTATAGGCAGGGCAGGTGTTCAGGAAGCTGCGGTATATACGGAGTTTGAAAATATATATGTAGTGCCTTCCACTTCTGCGCTTGCAGGTGCGGAAATAGAAATAATGGACCTTGACAGCAGGCTCAAACGTCTGAAAATGCAGATATTATCATGTAAGCATGAATATGATTACATATTTATAGATTGTCCGCCATCACTCAGTCTTATTACATTAAATGGTCTGGTTGCGGCAGACAGCGTACTTATTCCGCTGCAGTGCGAGTTTTTCTCACTTGAGGGGCTTTCACAGTTAAATGAGATCATAAAGCACGTCCGTGCAAATGACAATCCTTCATTACAGATAGAAGGTTTGTTGTTTACTATGTATGATCCTCGTCTTAATGTTACAAATATGGTTGTAAATGAAGTTAAAAAGCATTTCCCTGATAGTGTGTTTGAAACAACTATTCCAAGAAATGTAAGACTTTCCGAAGCTCCCAGTCATGGAATGCCTGTTATGTACTATGACAAGAGCTCAAAAGGTGCAGAGGCTTATGCACGACTTGGAATGGAGATGCTTGGTGAGAAATACGAAGAAAAGCCGAAAAAGAAATTCGGAATAGGATTTAAGAAAAAAGCTAAAAACTAAATTTTTATTTTTTGGATAATTTCTTATAAGAAGCGGAAGGAAGTGATAGAGTGGCAGTAAAAAGAGGTGGTCTCGGAATGGGACTGGGGGCTTTGTTTGATGATAACTCATCTGATATACAGGTCAAAAAGACTCTTAGAGTTTCAGAAATAGAGCCGAACAGATTACAGCCGAGAAAAAACTTTAATGAAGAAGCTATAGCGTCTCTTGCAGAATCGGTAAAAGAACACGGAATAATACAGCCGCTGCTTGTTCGTCCGTATAACAATTCATATCAGATAGTTGCAGGTGAACGTCGCTGGAGAGCTGCAAAGATGCTTGCTATGGAAGAAATTCCTGTCATAATAAAAGAACTCAGTGACGCAGAAGCTATGCAGCTTGCACTTATAGAAAATCTTCAGCGTGAAGATCTCAACCCTATAGAAGAGGCAAGCGGATATAAAGAGCTTGTTGAGACGTACAATATGAAGCAGGAGGAACTCGGTAAGCTTTTTGGCAAATCAAGATCATCTGTTTCAAATCTTATGCGCCTTTTGAATCTTCCGGAAGAAGTTCAGGAATATCTGAAGGAAGGGCTTGTCACAGTAGGACATGCCAAGATACTGCTTGGCGTTGAAGACAAAGTGATACTTATGGAGCTTGCAGACAGAGTGGCACAGGGTCGTCTTACAGTAAGACAGCTTGAAGTGATAGTAACAGGAATGAAAAGCTCAAAGTCAGCAGATGATGATGACGAAAAAAACAGAGCAAATGTTTATTATCAGGAAATGGAAATAAGTCTTAAAGATATTCTCGGCAGAAAAGTCAGCGTAAAACACAAAGGCAATGACAAGGGAACTCTTGTTCTTGAGTTCTACGACAGAGAAGATCTCAGAGCTTTAGCAGACAAACTTGCAAAATAAAAATTAAAAAAAATTTGAAAGTGAGTAATCAGTATGTTAGATATTAAATTTGTCAGAGAAAATCCTGACATAGTAAAACAAAATATAAAAAATAAATTTCAGGACAGCAAGCTTCCTCTTGTAGATGAAGCTATAGAACTTGATAAGAAAAATCGTGAAATAAAGCAGGAAGTTGAAGCACTCAGAGCTGACAGAAATAAGCTTTCAAAGCAGATCGGTGCACTTATGGGTCAGGGCAAAAAAGATGAAGCCGAAGAAGTAAAAGCACAGGTAAAAGCACAGGCAGACCGTCTTGATGCTCTTTCAGCAGAGGAAAAAGAAGTTGAAGAAAAGCTTACAAAGACAATGATGATAATCCCGAATATCATTGATCCTTCTGTTCCGATAGGTAAAGATGACAGCGAAAATGTAGAGCTTGAAAAATTCGGTGAACCTGTAGTTCCTGATTTTGAAGTTCCTTATCATACAGATATCATGGAAAAACTTGATGGTATAGATCTTGACAGTGCAAGAAAAGTTGCAGGAAACGGCTTCTACTACCTTATGGGTGATATAGCTGTACTTCATTCATCGATACTTGCATATGCAAGAGATTTTATGGTAGAGAGAGGATTTAAGTACTGCATTCCTCCGTTTATGATAAGAAGTAATGTAGTAACAGGTGTTATGAGCTTTGCCGAAATGGACGCTATGATGTACAAGATAGAAGGCGAAGACCTTTATCTTATAGGTACAAGTGAACACTCTATGATCGGTAAGTTTATAGATACTATAAATCCTGAAGAAAAGCTTCCATATACACTTACAAGCTACTCACCATGTTTCCGTAAGGAAAAGGGTGCTCATGGACTCGAAGAAAGAGGCGTTTACCGTATCCACCAGTTTGAAAAGCAGGAAATGATCGTAGTATGTAAGCCTGAAGAAAGCAAGGAATGGTTTGAGAAACTCTGGAAAAATACAGTTGATCTTTTCCGTTCACTTGATATTCCGGTACGTACGATCGAATGTTGTTCAGGCGACCTTGCAGACCTTAAAGTAAAGTCTGTAGACGTTGAAGCATGGTCACCAAGACAGAAGAAATATTTTGAAGTAGGAAGCTGTTCAAACCTCGGCGACGCACAGGCAAGAAGACTCAAGATAAGAGTACGCGGTGAAAACGGAAACTACTTTGCACACACACTTAACAACACAGTTGTTGCACCACCGAGAATGCTTATCGCATTTTTGGAAAACAACCTCAATGCTGACGGTTCTGTAAACATTCCAAAGGCACTTGTACCATATATGAAAAAGGAAAAACTTACACCTGAGCAGTAATATATAAAGATATCGGGATATTGAGTACAATAAGAATAATAGCACAATAGTAACTGTAAAAATTCAATGTATTTGTTTAACTATTAAAATTTGCGGTTTTATCTTGACAAAACAATTAAAATAGAGTATTCTAATAGAAATATAACTTTTAAGGGAGAGTGTTTTTATGCTTAGTGATTTCAATCATAAGTTTGAAAAAGAGGGTTTAACATTTGATGATGTTTTACTCATACCGGCCAAGTCTGACGTTACACCGAACATGATAAAACTCGGTTCATACCTGACTAAGAGCATAAAATTAAATACGCCTGTAATGGCATCGGCAATGGATACAGTAACAGAATCCAAAATGGCTATAGCTATGGCTCGTGAGGGCGGAATAGGTATCATACATAAAAATATGTCGATCGAAAAACAGGTAGATGAAGTAGATAAAGTTAAGCGTTCAGAAAACGGAGTTATCGTAAATCCATTTTCCCTTACTGAAAATCATATAGTACGTGACGCTGAAGAACTTATGGCAAAGTACAAGATATCAGGTGTTCCGATCGTAGACAGCAAGGGTAAACTTGTAGGTATCATCACAAACCGTGATATGAGATTCATGGTTGACCTTGATTCAAAGATCGGCGATGTAATGACTAAGAATAATCTTGTAACAGGTTCAGTTGGTACAACTCTTGAAGAAGCACAGGGCATTCTTCGTAAACATAAGATCGAAAAACTTCCTCTCGTAGATGAAGAAGGTTACCTCAAGGGACTTATCACTATAAAGGATATAGAAAAAGCTGTAGAGTTCCCTAACTCTGCAAGAGATGACAAGGGTCGTCTCCTTTGTGGTGCTGCTATCGGCGTAACAAATGACGTTCTTGAAAGAGCAGGTGCTCTTATCGAAGCTCAGGTTGACGTACTTGTACTTGACTCAGCTCATGGTCACAGTGCAAATATCATCAAGTGCTTAAAGCTCATAAAGGAAAAATTCCCGAACACACCTGTAATAGCAGGAAATATAGCAACAGCAGCTGCTGCTGAAGAACTTATCGCAGCAGGCGCAGATGCACTTAAAG
This sequence comes from Ruminococcus sp., assembly GCA_015066745.1. GTDB lineage: Bacteria > Bacillota > Clostridia > Oscillospirales > Ruminococcaceae > HUN007. The sequence goes on from SVNW01000073.1 coordinate 8,324, forward strand.
TTGGTATCGGTCCTGGTTCTATCTGTACAACACGAGTTGTTGCAGGTATCGGTGTACCACAGATAACAGCAATATATGATGTTGCAGCAGTTGCACAGAAACACGGTGTTCCGGTTATTGCCGACGGTGGTATCAAGTATTCGGGAGATATCGTAAAGGCTCTTGCAGCAGGCGCAAACGTTGTAATGCTCGGTTCACTCCTTGCAGGTTGTGAAGAAGCTCCGGGTGCAACAGAAATATTCCAGGGCAGATCATTCAAGGTATACAGAGGAATGGGAAGTATGGGTGCTATGGAATGCGGTTCAAAGGACAGATATTTCCAGGATGGCAAGGATACAAAGAAACTCGTTCCTGAAGGTGTTGAAGGTCGTGTACCTTACAAGGGACCTCTCTGCGATACAATTTACCAGCTCGTTGGCGGTATCCGTTCAGGTATGGGTTACTGCGGATGTGAAACTATTCCGGAACTTCATGAAAAGGCAAGCTTTGTACGTATAACAGGTGCAGGACTTAAAGAAAGTCACCCGCACGATATTTACATTACAAAAGAAGCTCCGAACTATTCTGCACAGATATAAAACAAATAAGACCACGGTTTTGCATATAAAACCGTGGTTTTTGTCGTTTTAAAAAGTATCATGGCACATATGAATTGATGTATGCATATGATATATTAGTATTTATTGCCTTGCACATACGCTGACTCTGTTGGATTTGTGCTTATCGGCTTACAGTAAATGAAAAATATATTTTTTACTTACTGTGATTAAATCTTTGATTAAAAAAATGATTTTGAGGTAATAATATATTTGTAAATTCATTTTTATAAATGCATAAAAGGGGGAAATTCATATGTCGGTCAGACGAGGTGAAATTTATTACGCAGATCTGAGCCCTGTAGTAGGTTCAGAGCAGGGAGGAATAAGACCTGTACTTATAGTTCAGAATGATGTTGGCAACAAACACAGCCCGACAGTAATAGCGGCAGCCATAACAAGCCAGAGAGATAAAGCCAAGCTGCCAACTCATATAGAACTTAATGCAATGCAGTATGGTCTTGCAAAAGACAGCGTTATACTGCTTGAACAGATACGTACTATAGACAAAAGACGTCTTAAAGAACGCATGGGAGAGCTTGACAATACATCTATGCATAAGGTTGACGACGCATTGTCCATAAGTTTCGGATTAAACAGTTAAAAATGAACAGCCGTACACATCAAAAAAATTTCAGATGTGTACGGCTGTTTACCTCTCAGTCAGCTTCGCTGACAGATCTCCTTAAAAGGAGAGCCATATTTTCAATTTTATCTTACGTTTATGGTATAAGAGAATACTCTAAGTTTTCCCACACAAGTCTGCTTCCTGTATCTGTTCCGAAAGGAAGCAGTGCGAGAGCTATAAACATTGTATCGTCAGTTTCTATATCTGTTCTTTTTAAAGTTGCGTATTCGCCTTCGATTTTTAAAACAACATAATAGTATGGACCCATTTTTAAAAACTCCTTTAGTTTTAAACATTATTTTTTGCTTTTGTTGAAAAAACAGTTTGCGATAGGAATGATAAGTGCAAATCCTACAGCTGATATCAGTGTCTTATTTGACAAGGCAACAGTTGAAAAGACTTTCATCAGTGGCGGAAAATATATAGCGGCCATTACTGCAACAGCAGATACAAGGACAGCAATGAAAAGTTTCGGGTTGTTAAAGTAGTTTACTGTGAAGATATTTCCGGTTTCGGATTTGCATTCAAAAACATGTATAAGCTGTGAGCTTACAAGGGTAAGCAATGCTGATGTACGTGCATGTTCAAGGCTTCCTGTCATTTGAAGTGTATTTGAAAAGCTTCCGAGAGTACAAAGCCCTATCATAACGCCACGAAATATTATTTTGCTCATAAGTCCGCCTGCAAAAAAGCTTTCATCTGATTTTCTTGGCGGTTTATTCATTTCACGTTCATCAAGCGGTTCAAGGCCAAGTGCTATAGCAGGCAGACCGTCTGTTATGAGATTTACGAGCAGGAGCTGAGTAGGAAGCAGAACTATAGGATAACCGATAAGTATGCCGATAAACATGGTTATGACTTCACCTATATTGCATGAAAGCAGGTATCTCACAAACTTTCTTATGTTTGAGTAGATGCATCGTCCCTGACCTACGGCTTTTACCAGTGTTGCAAAGTTGTCATCAAGAAGTATCACATCTGCTGCCTGTTTAGTTACATCGGTGCCTGTTATACCCATAGAAACCCCGATATTTGCTTCCTTTATTGCCGGAGCATCGTTTACGCCGTCACCTGTCATTGTTACTATATGACCTTTTTGTTTGTATGCTTTTACAAGTCTTAGCTTATGTGACGGATTTACTCTTGCAAATACTGAATAATCGTCAAGAGATTCAAGAAGCATACTATCACTCATATTATCAAGTTCCGCACCTGTTATAGCTTTTTTATTACCGAGTATACCGGCTTCACGGGCTATAGCCATGGCAGTATTTCTGTGGTCACCTGTTATCATTACAGTACGTATATTAGCTTTGGCGCATATTTTTATTGCTTTTTTTGCCTCTTTTCGTATAGGATCGACCATTGCCATAAGACCTGTAAATGTCATACCGCTTTCACTGCTTTCAACATCTGAAAAAACTTTTGTTGAAAAAGCAAGCACACGCAGAGCGTTATCTGAATAAGACAGGATCCTGGATTCGATTTTTTTTCTTATAAGAGGTGTAAGAGGCTGGATCCTGCCGTCAAGGTCTATAAATGAACATTTTTTCAGTATTACATCAGGTGCGCCTTTTGATATGTAGGCTTTTGTTCCGTCAGGATATCTTACGGTGACAGTCATGCATTTTGTTTGTGAGTCAAAAGGGATCTCGCCTATAACAGAAAACTGATTTTTTATATCATTACTGTTGATATTTCCTTTTGCACTTGCAATAAGGAGCGCTATTTCTGTAGGATCACCTGTGACCGTCCATTCACCGCCGGCTTTTATTAAAGAGCGGTTTCGTGAATTTATCGGCTGTGAAGTTGAGATGGTTGAGTTGTTGCATAGTACAGCTGATATAAGCAGATTTTTAAGAGCCGGAGTATTTGCGGTATTTACAACGGTATCTTCGTTATTTTTGATACAGCCGGATATTCTGTAGCCTTTGCCTTCGACAAAGTATTCTTCCATGTTTGTAAAGATATTTGTAACAGTCATCTTGTTTTCAGTGATAGTACCTGTTTTGTCGGAACATATTACTGATGTACAGCCAAGAGTTTCAACCGAATGAAGTTTATTTACAAGAGCTTTTTGCTTTAGCATACGGTTAACTGCAAGGGCGAGTGCGATCGTTACTGTTGCGGGAAGGCCTTCGGGAATAGCGGCTATGGCAATAGTTATTCCTGTCATAAGCATTGTGAATATTTCTTCGCCTCTTATGATGCCTGCAAGAAAAACTATTATACATATGGCTATACAGATAAAAGCAACGGTTTTTCCGAGTTCAGCAAGTTTTTTCTGAAGTGGAGTCAGCTCAGGTTCTATTTCCGATATCATGCTTGATATTTTACCCATCTGAGTGTTTTTGCCTGTTGCGATGACCTTTGCTTTGGCGTGACCTTTTGTCATGACAGTTCCTGCATAAGCGATTTCAGGACGGTTCAGAGAATTATCAGTTGTATCGGGGTCTCCGGCATTTTTTGAAACTGCGGCGGATTCTCCTGTAAGAATTGATTCTTCGCAAAAGACTCCGGAAGCATTAAGGAAAACGCAGTCGGCGGGGATCCTGTCGCCTGATTCAAGTTCGATAACGTCAGTTACAACCAGTTCGTCTGCATTTATCGTTGTGAGAATGTCGTTGCGGTAAACTCTTGCTGTAGGCGATGTCATTTTTTTTAATTCTTCAAGTGTTTTTTCAGTTTTGTACTCCTGTATAAATCCCAGTATTGCATTAAGCATAACTATGAGTATGATAGTTACCGAGTCATAAATTTCGCCAAGAAACACAGATATTATGGTAGCTGCTATCAAAATCAGTACCATAATATCCTTGAACTGATTTGCAAATATTTTCAGCGGTTTTGATTTTGTATCTGTTGAAAAAGTATTGTATCCGTTTTTTTGAAGAAGCTTGGCGGCTTCATTGGAAGTAAGTCCTGTCACGTATATTTCCTCCGATTCAGATAGTCTTTGGTACAAATATATTCGGAGTGATATATGATTATAACTTACTTTTAAAAATTAATTTCACAACATACTGTTGAAAACTATGTGGAAACTGTGGAAATCTACGTTGAAAGTCTATGTTTATAAGCGTTTTCAACAATTTTCTCCTCATTTTAAACAAATAAACAATTATTTTAGCTGATTCGTAAGAGAAGGTATGTTGAAAACTTATTTGTTTAACTTAAGCAGTTTAAGTGCATTTTTGTAAAAAATCATATCTTTTTCTTCATCTGTGAGAGGAAGTGCTTTTATCATTTCTATTTCATTTGCAGGTGTGTCCCATGGACAGTCAGAACCGAAAAGTATTCTTTCAACACCATGATTTTTTATTATGCGTGTAAGCTGTTCAGGTTTTATGCGTCCTGCTATAACTGCAACGTCAAAATAAAGGTTTCCTTTTTTACCGACAAGGTATTTTTCAACATCGTCCCATTCGTTCATAGCACCGCCATGAGCCAGTATCATAGTCATATCAGGTACTTTGTCAAATGCTCTTGCGGCGGCATCGGGCATACAATGGATAAGGTCGGGTGAAAGCGGATCAAACCCCGAATGTATCAGTACAGGCAGGTCAAGCTCTGCACATTTTTTATACACCGGTATAAGTTCTTTTTCATCTACAAAAAAGTTTTGATAATCAGGGTGGAGTTTTATTCCGTAAAGACCAAGTTCCTTTATGCGTTCAAGTTCTTCAAGCCTGTCTTCTGCCTGTGGGTGAACGCTTCCGAAAGGGTAGAAGAAGTCGCCTTTTAATGAGGCAGCCCAGTTATTTATAGTTGTCTGCTGTGTTGGTTTGGTAGCTATCGGCAAAATAACAGCACCGCTTACCTCACACGAAAGAAGTTTTTCTTTAAGACCGTTTACAGTTCCGTCGGTATGTGCACGGATACCGTATTTTGCACTGGTTTTTGATAAGTTTGCCATTGCACGTTCTACTATACTGTCTGCAAAAGCATGCGTATGAAAATCAATATACATAATATTATCATTCCTTTCGTTTACTATAATTATAACACTATTGTTAGCCTGTTTCAATGAAAAAATGTATCAACAGAAATCAGGATTTTTTCAGATAAAGATATAAAAAAATTTTTCTTAAAAATTTATGTAACCTTTTTTAATTTTCTCTGTCTTTATTATTGAAGGGACATTTTAAGGGAATGTCGGGAAAAAATATTTGTATGGAAACGGAGAAATATTATGAAAAAAATAAATTTTAGAACACTTATAATTATTGCTTCACTTGCAGTAAACGGTGCAGGATTTATGAATGTATGCAGTGCCGAAAGTGTTGATACAGGTGAAAAAGAGGTATTTGACATTAATTCTCTTGGTGTTTGCGGTGACGTAAATAATGATGGTGTACTGTCTGTTTTTGACCTTTCAAGATACAAGATGCATTTGCTTGGTTCTGATGTGAAAATGGCTTCAGATTATCAGTCAGATATAAATCGTGACGGTAAGAAAGATATCCATGATTTTATTATGCTCAAAAAAGCACTTCTTAATGATGCAAAAATCTGGTCAGTTAAAAATATGCCCAAAATGGACGGTTCTACTTCTGCAATTCCGCTCGAAGCAGGTTTCAAGTCAGAGATGCTGGGAATAAGTTATGCTGATGCAAGGAGTATCGTAAATCACCACAAAACACATGAGTCATTTCAGCTACTTCTTTCGGGCGAAAATGATCTGATCTTTACAGTACCTATTTCAGAATCACAGCAGAAAGACGCTCAAAAAGCAGGGGTAAAACTTAATCTTGCACCGGTTGCAAAGGAAAGTTTTGTTTTCGTGGTAAACAAGGATAACCCTGTTGATTCGCTTACACAACAGCAGATAAGAGATATCTATTCGGGAAAAATCACAAACTGGAAAGAAGTTGGCGGAAATGATGAAAAGATAGTTCCATATCAGAGAAATAATGATTCGGGAAGTCAGAACTATATGATCGACTTTATGAGCGGATATGAACTTATGGCTCCGCCTAAAGAATATACTATCGGTGCAATGGGTTCACTTATGGACGCTATAGCAATTTATGATAATTCTGTACAGTCTATCGGTTACTCTGTGTATTCATACGCAGCACAGATGTATGAAAATTCTTCAGATGTAAAATTTATTGCAGTGGACGGAGTAAAGCCATCAAGAGAAACTATGGCAGACAATACATATCCTCTTCTGAGCAATACATTTATAATGTATACAGATAAAGCTTCAAAAGATACACTTGATTTTGTAAAATGGGCGACATCTGAAGAAGGCCAGAAATGTGTGCTTGAAAACGGATATGTACCGATCTCCGATGTAAAATACCCTGACAGGTTAAAGCCATATACAGCAGTCGGCACAGGAAAGGAAAGATCTGCTGACTACAAGCCTTCTGAAAAGGGTTCTCTGTTTGTACGCAATAATACTTACAATGGTATGAAATACAGTATAGACTTTTTAAAGAACAAGGATTTTGAAAAAACAATAAACAGTGAATTAGAATCTGTTCTTGATGATTTTGGAAAGGGTACAAATATTAATATATATGCTTTAAACGGATATATGTCAATAAGTATAATAGAATATGCAGGCGAGTATACAAATGAGTGTAAAAATGTCGCTGTACTTAATTACGACATTATAAACAACAGAAAGATAGAAAATTTCTCCGATCTTTTCTATAAGGATATGGATTTTGTTCCGCTTGTAAACAATGCAGTTGCTTTAGATATCAGCAGTTCACTTTCTGAATATATAAAAACGGATTTTATAGGTCTGACAGGTACAGTTGATACATTTTCTATAAATAATCTTATGCTTAACAATGAAAATCCGTATCTTTCCGAGAATCGACCGATAGAATATGGTTCTTATTATTTGCCTGATTACATGGTTACCGGTGAATATTTTGATATGAACAATGTATGTATTCCAGATAGCATCCATATACATGACGAGTACTTAAGAGATGAATGGGAAGTTGTTACAGAAGACGATGGAACCGGTGAGATACGTCAGAAAGTTGTAGGCTCAGCATTCCACACACCTGAGGAAGTTGAAAATCATGCCAAAGTATATGACAAGATATTTGAAAGATTAAAAGAAATTCGTGATAATGAATGGCAACATGGAGGAAAAACAATCATTTCCCAAACATTCAAAACTGACAGTTATTCATATCTGAACGTTACTTACGGAGATATCGGAAAGATAGACGGAGCTCATCGTTACATGTTTGATAGCGATACAGGTGAACAGTTGTATTTTTCAGATATTTTCGGAAGTGAATTTGAGCATCTTGACAGAGAGGTAGATAATATTTACAATATTGATATGAACAACAATGAGGTTTCAGTGTCTCATAAGAGTGGTGGTGATGTTATTAAGTTCGATCCGTCTCATGTAAATATGAAGTATATCACTCCGGGCCCTAAGAGAGCAGTGCCTCAGAAACTTGAAACAGAGTTAAAAGGCGACACATGTAGTGGAATCTATGGATATGCATCATCATATGTTCTTGAATATGGTCCGGAAGAAAAATACTGGCCTATAGAAGGGGAATGGCATATCACTGCGAAAAATGTAGTCAATTCACATGGCGATATATGGTATGAATGCTGGGATTCTGATGATGGTGATTATTATGGCTGGATAAAATGGATCCATATTGATTTTTACAAAGATGCAGATCCTTTTGAAAATATTGATAATGTATTTACATGGCATACAGGTGTCGGTGGCTGGGCAGAATTTTTAAAGCTTAACGATGATGGCACATTTTATGGAGAATTTAATGACTATAGTGCAGGAGATAATGATAAAGAAACAGGTGAAACGATCTGGCTTCTTGATTATTACGGATTTGACGGATGTTTTGAAAATGTAACAAAAATCAGTGACAATATTTATAAGGGAGTTATCGGAAAAGTTAAGACTAACAACGACAGAGCACCATATCACATGGGAGATCGTCTTACAATAATTGAGAGAGGCGATACATTGTCAGAGGGTGATGAGATAATATTCTATCTTAAAAATACATATACAGCAGATATGGAAAAAGAATGTCTTAACGTTCTGGGTATGGCAAAAGAGTGGCGTTCAACACCTTTGATTATCGAGGATAATGTAATATATAACGTTACAAAGCAAACAGTTTATTTTGATGAAAACGGAAATGTTGAATTCTGGGAAAATAAATAACAAGATAAATTATACTGTCAGTCATGCTGTATTTTTTATGGCATGACTGTTCTTTATAATCACAGAATCAAGATTTTTTTTAAATATCCTCTTGCAATTTGAGTGAATAGTTGTTACAATATTATATAGTAGATTTTTTTCTATCAATAAATGCACATGGAGGTGTAAAAAAGATGGCATACGTTATTTCTGATGAATGTATCGCTTGTGGCGCTTGCGAAAGCGAATGCCCGGTAAACGCTATCACAGCTGGTGACGGTAAGTACGTAATCGACGCTGATGCTTGTGTAGAATGCGGTGCATGTGCAGGTGTTTGTCCTGTTTCAGCTCCAAACGCTGAATAATTGTCAAATAATATTTGATAGTACATGATGAAAAGTCCCTGTAAGTTTTTATAGGGATTTTTTCTGTTTTTTAAAATACATTTTTTGAAAATATATAGATTATTCGGATTAGGGATTGAATTATAGTATAATTCATGTTAAAATAAATATATATGAACTGTATTTTTTAAATCAGGAGGAATTTGATGAAGAAAAAGATTTTAGCTTTTACACTTCTTAGTGTATTGACAATATCAAGTTTAGCGGGTTGTTCAGATAAAAAGAAAACAACAGTAACAACCAATCAGGATGCTGTTGTGACTCAGGCACCTAAAAAACCACTCGGACCCGGTGAAGAATTCAAAGCTAATATGGGTGAAGAATTCAAGTACGAGAAGAAGCAGATGGATATAAAGTTTATTGAAATAGCTCAGACATCGGCTCCGGCAGCTGACGGAACAGTTTGTTATGCTTTTGTGTTCTCAGCAACCAACAATGGTAAAGAAGACGTAAATATATGGATGCTTGATGATTTTAAGATTAAGATCGACGAAAAAGATGTTGACAGAGAAGAGATGTATTCTGCAATTTCAGCAGCAAGCGGAGCTATAGCTTATCCTGATTACAACAGATATGATTCTACGGTCAAGGCAGGAGAAAGTATTGAAGGAATAGTTCCTTTTGAGCTTAAAGAAGACTGGAAAACTATGGTCATAGAGTATAAACCGGATTCTTCAAACTCAAATGACTATATTGTTTACGAAGTAAGCAAATCTGACGTAGTAGAAAAGTTTGAACAGTAAATAATAAAAACGGACATATATTTCATTTTGATAAGTGAAATATATGTCCGTCTTTTTTTATTCGATCGTAATTGATTTTATAACCTGTGGTGTGAGTGGCTTGTCAGAATAATCTGTATCAACAACTGCTATTTCATCAACTGTTTCGATACCTTCGATCACCTTACCGAAAGCTGCATACTGTCCGTCAAGATGAGGAGCATCATCGTGCATAATAAAGAACTGTGAACCTGCTGAGTCAGGCATTCCTGATCTAGCCATAGAGATAACGCCTCTTGTGTGCTTGAGATCATTTTTTACGCCGTTTGCAAGGAATTCACCCTTGATATGCCAGCCGGGGCCACCCATTCCTGTACCTTCAGGACAACCACCCTGGATCATAAATCCCGGAATTACTCTGTGAAATGTAAGTCCATTATAAAAACCGCTGTTTACAAGCTTTTCAAAGTTTTCAACTGTAATAGGAGCAACATCAGGATAAAGTTCCAGTTTGATCTTCTTACCGTTTTCCATTTCAATAATAACCATATTTAAAACTCTTTTCTCCGCAAAGTATTTTTATATGATATTCCCGGTGTTGCGGTCTTGTCAGGGATATCTATATAATTATATAATATATTTCAGATTTATGCAATGATTTTTCCTTTAATTGCATTTGGATGTTGTATAGAAGTTACTATTCAGCCCCACCTCTAATAAAAATCAAAAAGTTTTCAACAAGAAATAAAAGTTTTCAATAAAATAAGTTGAAAAATTTTTATGCTAAGATACAATAGAAAACTCTTATCAAAAATGGT
>SVNW01000003.1 GCA_015066745.1 Ruminococcus sp.
CTCGTTGTGCGTCATACGAAGGAAAAGGATATGAATTTAAATGTAATATTTCTATTCCATCTAATATGAAATGGTTAAAAAATATATCTAGGTTTAAAAATATTTTGGATTTTAAATTATAAGGCAAAGTCATATAAAACTAATATTGTGAGTATTTGAATTTATACAAAAAAAATTGCCCACTTTCACTTGACACATACAAGAATAAAATTGTACTTGACATTTACAGATATAAGGTGTAAAATATACTTTATCAGAAATAGGAATGTTCTGATGAAAATAAAGGAAACAAAAACGAGAAAGAAAGTAGGGTATTTTATGAAATTATTAAAGAAAACAATGGCGGGGATTTTTGCATTTACTATTGCGATGGGTTCAATAGCTTGTCCGGAAAATTCTGTTTTAAGATTTGATGTGCAGAATGAAGTTGTAAATGCTTTGGAGTATGGAAAGTTTGTTTATACAATATCCAAGGAGGAGACCGTTACTATAACAGGCTACACCGATACTACGGTAACTACACTCACTATTCCGTCGGTTATCGATGAAAAGCCTGTAACTGCTATCGGTGCAAGTGCATTTGCCAAGTGTAATCAGCTTGGAAATATAACACTTCACGATGGTATAGTTTCTATTGGAAATTACGCTTTCAAAGGTTGTTCTGTAGGTATCGCTGATCTTCCTGCAAGTGTTGAAAACTGGGGAACAGGTGTTTTTTCAAACTGTAAGACTCTCAGAACAGTAACTTTTGAAGATGGTTTCAAGAGTGTTCCCGACAGCATGTTTAGTGGTTGTATAATGCTTAACGACGTAAGCTTGCCGGGTAGTATTGAATCTGTAGGGAAGAGTGCTTTTTCAGGCTGTACAAGTCTTACTGATATCACATTGCCGTCTTCGGTAAAGACAATAGGCGAGAGTGCTTTCAGCGGTTGTACCCAGCTCAAGTCATTTACTGCTCCGCAGTCTCTTGAAGTTATAGGTTCAAAAGCTTTTTATAACTGTAAGCAGATGCTTGACGCTAAATTTGATGCAGCAAAGTCACTTACAGAGATAGGTGCAAGTGCTTTTGAAAACTGTACTGTTCTTGGCGAAGTGGCTGTTCCTGATAGCGTAGCCACTGTAGGAAAGGCGGCTTTTAAAGGTTGTACAGCAGTTACAGATATCGTTCTTTCACAGACAAGTACCACAGTGGCAGAGTCTGCTTTTGAAAACTGTAAGAGTCTTATCAGTGTAAAGATTCCTGATACAATAGAAACAGTAGGTAAAAGTGCTTTTAAGGGTTGTAATAACCTCTTATATGTTCAGATAAATAACAATACTGCTCTTTCTGCTATAGAAGAAGGTGCATTTTATGGTTGTTCTGCACTCAGAGGACTTGGTTATGAAAATGCAGATGGCATAGTTGAAAAGATAAAATCAGATACACTCGATATCATTGTTGGTATAGAATCACCTGATAAACTTGAATCTATCGGAAAAAATGCTTTTTACGGCTGTTCAAACCTTACTTATGTAAATCTTAACAAGGTATCTTCCATAGGTGTGGGAAGTTTTTCAAAGTGTTCAAGTATGACAAATATCACTATACCAAATACTATCACAGATATTCCGGACAGTGCTTTTGCTGACTGTACAGTTCTTAAAGATGTTACAATAGAGGGAAGTAAACTGAAGACTATAGGTGCAAGTGCTTTTGCAAAGTGCGGTGCTATACAGAAGCTCCTCATTCCCGCAAGTGTTACATCTATAGGCAATAAAGCTTTTTCTGAGAACACTTCTCTGTCTGTTCTGGTTTTAGGTGCTTCGGTTCAGAATATAGGAACTTATGCTTTTGAAAAGTGTGCTTCACTTGTATCTGTATCTTTCCCTGATTCACTTGAAACTCTCGGCGATGGTGCTTTCTCAAAGTGTTCAGCTCTTACAAAAGTAAAGTTCCCTGAAAATAAAAACTTTGTAATGCTTAGTCCTAAGGTGTTTATGGACTGTGTATCTCTTGATAATGTTACTATTCCTGATACGGTAGTTATAGTAAATCAGGCAGCTTTCCAGAACTGTGTTAGCTTGTCTCAGATAAAGCTTTCTGATACAGTTACAGGCATAGGCGGAAGTGCTTTTGAAAACTGTTTAAGTCTTTCAAGTGCTACTCTCGGAAAAAATATTTCTGTTATTGGTGAGGCGGCATTTGCAGAGTGCGTTTTATTAAAGGAAATATCTATTCCGGATAAAGTAAATACTATAGGTAAGGAAGCTTTTGACGGTTGTGAGTTGCTTGAAAAAGTAAATATATCAAACGCAAGCGTACTTAATTCATTAGGAAATTATGCATTCAGAGACTGTAAGTCACTTACTTCACTAGATCTTCCGTCAGAGCTTGCTGATATGGGAGACGGTATATTCAAAGGATGTGTATCTATAAATAATGTAGTAGTTCCTGAGGCTGTACTTTCACTTCCGAAGGAAACATTCTATGGCTGTACATCACTTACAGATGTTGTACTTCCTGATCTGTACAAGATAGGTGAAAGTTCATTTGTAAACTGTACATCACTGACTAAGATGAATATACCTGATACAGTAAATGAAATCGGTAAAAAAGCATTTTCAGGCTGTACATCACTTGAAAGTGTATACCTCGGAAAAGTTCTTCAGACTGTAGGCGATTATGCTTTTGAAAAATGTACTTCACTCAAGGGTGACAGCAACGGCGTATATATTCCTGAGAGTGTAAATACTATAGGTGCCAGTGCGTTTAACGGCTGTACTGCTCTTGAAAAAGTAAGCTTTGCAACAAATGCAGCTAATGATTATTCAAGTGAAGCGACAAAGAACAAGTACATAAAAAATGTAGGTGCAAATGCATTCCTTGGTACTGCTATGACAAATGTTGAACTCCCTGACAGTATTACTGTTATAGGTTCTAAGGCATTTGGTTACAACGCTAAGAGCAAAGCGATAGACGGCTTTACTTTTGTATGTGCAAATGCAGAAAATTCGGCAATTGTATCATATGCAGGTACAACATTCCCTGTTGTTTCATCAGCATCAGATGTAAAACCTGTAACAACTGTTACAACAACAGCTGTTACTACAACTACTAAGGTAACAACAACACCTAAGCAGACAAGTCCTTCTGTTACTACTACTCCTACTATGACAACTACTTCGGGTAAGACTGATCCTGTAGAAGTTATATATGGTGATCTTAACGGAGATAAAGTAGTTGATGTTACAGACCTTACATATCTCAGTTTGTATCTGCTTGGAGATTATGAGCTTGAAGGAGTTTACAAGCAGGCAGCTGACGTTACAGCAAACGGAGAGATTGATATTGCAGACCTTGCATATTTTAAACAGTATATAGCAAAGGAAGATATAGTACTTGGCAAATAAAGTGAAATGTAAAAATAACCGGCTCTTTGAGTCGGTTATTTTTGTGTTTTTTGATGATTGTTGTTGACTTTTGAAGTTGAAATATGTATAATTTATAATATAATCATTAATATCTGATGGTTTTTAGGATGTATATGGAAGGCTTTAGGAGGATTAAGAGATGAAAAAGAAGAAATGGTTTAAAAGGGTCGCTGTTGTGACATCATTTTTACTGATAAGCACAAACTGTGTCAGTGCAGCCGGAAATCTTGAAATGGATAAACATATTTATAATATAAAAAGTGGTATGCTTTTGGAGGAAAACGAATATTTTGATGATAAGATTTTTGATTATGATATAAATAGTGATGGTAATGTAAATGTTTTTGATTTTGGAAGAATGAAAAACAGTATGTTATATAACAGAGAGGAAGAGCTGTTATCCTCTCTTGAGATTCCTCAGCTCAGATTTGTCATGGGTGAGGGTGAAGAGAGTGAAGGTATATATACGATACCTGTTATGCTTTGCGATAATAAAGTCGGAATTTCAGCTTTTCAGTTTGATTTGAGTTATGATGAACGCTATTTTGAACTTAATGATGCATATACAGATGGCGTACCGGGTTCGATAGCTGTTTCAAGAGATAAATGTACAGTGCAGTTTGCGCAGTCAAGCGGGCATAACATAACCGGTGACCTAACTGTGATGTACCTTGAATTTAAAGTAAGTGATCAATTGCCATCAGGATTATATGATTTTTATATGTATGAGATATCTGCGTCACATTTACCTGTAAAAGGTAAACAGCGTGTTCTTTTTAAAGAAGAATATCAGGATATTTCTGAGGTGTACAGACCATTTTTAAGAGCTGATCATTTTTATCCGCCGGTAACAACTACAACAACACCGCCTGAAACAACAACAGTAACAACTACGACAACACCGCCTGAAACGACAACGGTAACAACTACAACAACACCGCCTGAAACGACAACGGTAACAACTACAACAACGCCACCTGAAACGACAACGGTAACAACTACAATAACACCACCTCAGACAACAGAACCACACAAAGATAAAAACGGCAGTGTTTATTTCCAGCCTGGACAACCACAGGAAGATACAGGCAGATCTGTTATAAAGATTCCTGTTCAGATGGCAAATAACTCGATAGGCGTATCGGGGCTGGAGATGAAAATAGATTTTAACAGGTCTTTATTCAGGATAAGAGATGCATATACCGCTGATTTTGGTGGAGATATATCATTTTCATCAAATGATGGTACTATCATATTTACTGCATCAGATGGAAAAGATATTTACAATCAGAATGGTACTGTTGCATATGTGGAATTAGAAGCAATTACTGATATACAGCCTTCACTTCATCAGTTTTCATTTTCAGATATAGAAGCAGTGACACTTCTTGATAATGGTCAGCAGTGGAAGATCCCTCAGGATAAATGCCCTCTCACATCATCTGTAGCATATTTCTGGACAAATGGAATGAACGGAAATGCTGATGTTCCACCTGTAACAACTGCACCACCTGTCACAACGATCACTACAATACCTACTACTACAACTCCCCATGTTATAACAACTAAGGTTACTGCAACACCACCTGTCACAACAACTACTAAGGTTACTACAACTACACCAGTTACAACCACAACCAGAGTTACGACTACTACTGTAACACTTCCGGATATGCCGGATCCGTCTTTGAATGCTGATAAAGTGAAGATAGCGGAAGAATTGAGTAAGTTTAGAGTAGAACAGGGACTTAGTAGTTTACAGTTAGATACTACACTTTCATATATAGCAGATATACGTGCAAATGAGATAATAACTAAGTTTTCAACTACACGTCCTGATGGAACAAAAGTATCTTCGCTATTAAAACAATATGGACTGTCAACATATACATATCATGAATATATTATCAGAGGAAGTCAAACAAGTGCATCTCGTATTATCGATGATATTAAAGTTACAGATAGAATAATAAAAGGTAATTTTAATAAAATAGGTGTGGGCTATGTTTATTCAGACGGTAAACATCATTGGTCTTTAGTTTTTTCAAAACAATAAAATATAGATTTTATAGGACTGCGAAAGCAGTCCTTTTTTATATGAAGTAAATATTTTAAAATGTTTTGAAGTATGTATTATGTACAATATTGGTGAGAAAAAACAGATGTATTGTACACAATATAGAAAAATATATTTTTTGTTATTATAATTATGTGAAAAAAATACGTTGAAAAAATCACTAATTTATGTTATTATAAGTGCTATATTAAACAAAAAGGAGAGTAAATATATGTTATACCAAAGAAAACTTATTTGCAAAATTTCTGCAATAGCTTTTGCATTTGCCGTTATGGGCGGAGTGCTGAATGTTACTGTAGAGATTCCTGCAGGCAATATTTATGCGGCAGAAGAAGTGAAAACAGATAATTTTACAAAGGAACTTTGGGTAGACCCGCTCGATGAAAGCAAAAAACACTATATTATAACAGGCGTGACTACAGAAAGTGAAACAGTACATATACCTTCCGAAATAGATGAAATACCGGTAAAGGAAATTTCCGAAGGTGCATTCAGAGCCGACATCAAGCTAAAAAAACTTGTGATCTCTGAAGGCATAGAGAAGATCGGATATTCGGCTTTTGCGCATTGTAAAAGTCTTGAAAGCGTAGAGATCCCCCGTAGTGTTACTGATGTTTCGGCGGGTTCTTTTTATAGTACGCCATGGCTTGATAACAATGATAACAGATACATTATAGTTGGTGATGATGTGCTTATCAAGTATCAGGGTGCAGAGATAAAACCTGTCATACCAAAGAGAATAAAGCATATTGCAAAAGAAGCGTTTTTTGAAAATGAATATATTATGTATGTCTCATTGCCTGAAAATGTTCAGGATGTGAGCGATTATGCTTTTTCAAACTGTACAAATCTTAAAAAAGTAACGCTTAATACCTCATTAAGCCATATAGGACAGTTTGCATTTTACAACTGTGGAATGAGAGAAATAAGCATTCCAAAAAGTGTGAAATTTATCGGACCGTGTGCGGCAGGCTATTATGCAGACATGGAAAATGTGTATTCGGGAATAATACAGAAGTTTAAGATAACAGGTTATAAAGACAGTGCAGCACATAAATATGCGCTTGAAAACGGAATTTTGTTTGAAGAGTATAAAAATGTATATGATTTAAGCGGCGACTGTGCAGTTAACGGAAAAGATATAAAGGTTATGAGTGGTCATATTTTATGTGAAAAGACATCATCTGAAAGTACTGCGTCAGACTCTGACTATAATGGTGATGGAAAAGTAAATGTTTTTGATCTTTTAAGACTCAAACAGCAGATGTTAAATAATGAGGATACAAAGGAGAAGTAAAATGAAGATGGATTATAAGAGAAAAATTGCTATGGCGTTGTCGGTAATTCTTACAGCGCAGTCTATAGACAGTACGACAATATTATCAGAAGAAGCCGGAAAAATTTTTGCACAAAAGGAAAATACAGCTACAATAGTAACTAAAGACCCGACACTGACAACAGATGTAAAGAAATCCGAAGCACCTGTAACATCAGCAACAACGACAAAGAAGGCAGAAACTACAACAGTAGCGGCAACAACGACAAAGAAGGCAGAAACCACAACAGTAGCAGAAACAACGACAAAGAAGGCAGAAACTACAACAGTAGCGGCAACAACGACAAAGAAGGCAGAAACTACAACAGTAGCGGCAACAACGACAAAGAAAGCAGAAACTACAACAGTAGCAGAAACAACGACAAAGAAGGCAGAAACTACAACAGTAGCGGCAACAACGACAAAGAAGGCAGAAACTACAACAGTAGCGGCAACAACGACAAAGAAGGCAGAAACTACAACAGTAGCAGCAACAACGACAAAGGAAGCAGAAACTACAACTACAGCGGTAACGACAACAGCGAAGGCAGAAACTACGACTACAGTAGCAACAGAAACTACAACTGATTCTCAGGCTAAAGAAAAAGAAAAGGCAGTAATGGATAAGCTTGGTTCATCTGTTGATGCTATTCCTGCTGAAGATGCTTTAAATCATTATAAAGATGATGTTATAGATATAAAAGATGCTCAGATCCTCAGAAGTGAAGATAAAGAAATCACTGAAACAGAGATAACAAGTACAGCCGATATCTACATTGAAAGTGTAGAATGTATAGGCGGTGACAGTGTTGCAGTAAACGTAGGTATCGTAGACTGGACACAGGATATAGAATCAATGGAAATAAATTTTGAGTTTGACAGTGCTCTTACACTTACAGAAGTTGATTCCTATGGAAATATGAAGAGTGTCATAGACGGAAATAAGATAAAAGTTTATGGTTTCTATGACCTTAAGGCAGCTTATCGCGGAAGAATAGCTACATTTATATTTGATGTTCCTGTGGTTGATGAACTTACAGGGTACAAAGTAAGTTCTGTCGGTGCTTCACTTTATAGCAGTAAACTGGAAAAGTATGTTGCAAATCTGACTGATGGAGTTATTACGGCAGATTCATCTCTTGCGCCGACAAATGTTACATCTGATGTGGTAAACTCAGCTTCAGTTCATTTGACTTGGAATCCTTGCAAGGATCAGGATAAATATACAGGATATATCGTATACAGAAACGGTGAGGAAATAGGAAGAACTCAGGAAGCAAGTTATTCGGATTCAGGACTTAAAACAGATACAGAATATACATATACGGTTCAGTCCTATGATGATGACGGAAGAACATCACCTGTATCACGTGAATATAAAGTAACACCAAAAAAAGTAATGGCAAACGGTCTTTCGGTAAAAAAACAGCATGGTGCTGTAGGCGGAAAACAAGCTGAAATGGCATTTTCATTAAGTTCATCTGCGTCAATAGATTCATATCAGGTATATGCAATCTCAGTAGGCGGAGAAGAGTTCCTTATCAGTGAAGGCGGAAGCGGTTTTATGTCAGCTGCAGAGCTGGTATGGGATCTTACAGGTTTTGAGAGTGGCGAGTACGATATAAAAGTTGTTGTTAGTGATGCAGACAAGACAACAACAGAAGCTGTTCTTGAAAAGGTTACTGTTGATAAAGATGCTCCTGAACCTGTAGAAAGTCTTGTAGCATTTGAAGCAGATGAATGTGTATCACTCACATGGACAAAATCAAGTCAGTTCAATGCGGAAGGATACAGGATATACAGACGTACAGGCGACAGCGAATATGAGTGTATAGGTGAAGTAAAAGGCAGAGATACACTGGCATATACAGATAAGACAGCAGTGGTTGGCACTGATTATTTTTACAACGTTACAGTATATGACTGCTTTGGTCAGGAAGGTGAGATGACAACAGAAGTAGCGTCATCATCAAGAGCTGATCAGACAGCACCTCAGATCACGCTGTTTGTGCCAAAGAGCGGTTCGGTAATTACAGGAGAGATATCGGTAACAGCCAAGGCAACAGATAATATCGGAGTAGAAAAAATAGTTTTCTTTATCTCTGAAGATGACGGAGAAACATGGAAAGAAACTTATAAAGGCGAAGGCGCTGAATGTGTATGGAAATTTGACACAACAGTATACGAAGAATGTGACGTAAAAATAAAGGCAATCGCTTATGATAAAAACGGAAACGAAAGCAACGGCACAAATATAAATTCATATCATATTGACAATAAAGCACCTCAGACAGTAACAGGTGTTGAAACAGTACAGATATATGACAATATCGCTACTATAAAGTGGAATGATGTTTCAGATGATGACAGAAAAAATTATATCGTAGAGTATACAGCAGGTGAAGATACTAAAAAGATCACGGTAAATACTATAGGTGCAAATCTTAGTGATCTTGTTCCTGATACAGAGTATACAGTTGTTGTATATGCTGTAGATATAAACGGTAATACAAGCAAAGGTTCAGAACCGATGAAATTTACAACATTATCGGATATGCATGCACCTGAAATTGTTTCTGTATCACCATCATCAGGATATTACAGCGATGTGTTGAATATAGAGATCACTGCCAGAGATAACAAATGTGTAAAATCTGTTGATCTTGAAATATCACTTGACGGTAAAACTTTTAAACTCCTGAAAAGTTTTGAAAATCCTGATCAGACTCAGCAGTATCGTGCAAAATATGAACTTGATCTTTCTGAGTACAAGGACGGCCCTATATACATAAGAGGTATGGTTACCGATGCAGATGGTAATAAATCTTCAGAAGGTACGATCGTAAATGAGTATATCGTTGACCATGTAAAACCTGAAAAAATGCAGGGCGTGTCTATTGATACATCTTCCAACAGCATAGAAATAAAATGGAAAAACTATGAAAATGATAGTATAAAGTACTTCAGAATTTACAGAACTGATTCTGAAGATAAGGAATACGAACTTGTAGTTGATAATCATCAAAATACAAATTATTTTGACAGAAGTGCTCAGCTCGGAACAGTTTATTACTATAAGGTTTCAGCAGTAGATTATGCAGGACATGAGAGTGAACTTTCAGATGCAGTTTCCGGAAAGCTTGAAGAAGATACAGCAGCACCGGTAATAGAGAGTATATCACCGGGTCAGGAGATAAAACTCAATAGAAAAAATAATATCATCGGCGTACTGGCTTCAGATAATGTAAGTCTTGATTCGATAACTGTAGAGTATTATGCCGGCGAAAAAGAAAGTGAATACAAACTCCTGAAAACTGAAAAATTTGAAGATTATTATGGTTTGTTGAAGGTAGCTGTTCCTGAAGAGGCTTTTGTAAAGGGTGAAACCGGAAAAATACATTTACGTGTAAGCGCTGTTGACAGGAGCGGTAATAATTCAGGATATGTTTACGCTGTATATGATGTTGATGATACAAGCACGGAAATAAAAAATGTAGAAGTTGTCAACGAGAACAACAACGTTACTATAAAATGGGACGTAGATGAAACTGAACAGACACTCGGATATCAGATCTACAGAAAGTTCAATGATGAAGAATATAAACTTATAGGAAGCATTCCTAAAAATCCTGATGTCAATGGCGGTTATACATTCCAGGATATCAACATTCAGGACGAAGGTATCTGTACATATCAGGTATCAGCTGTAAATACAAGCTATAATCAAACCTATATTACAGCTGAATCTATAGAAATACTCCAGTCTCCGGAACTTACAGTAGCTTGTGAAGAAGTTATTGAAAAAGGTGTTGAAGAAGTATATATTGTAAGTGCACAAAATGGCATATATGATATTGTTGAGATAGAGATAAATTATGGTGACGGAACAGTTGAGAAAATCACTGAACCTGACGGAAAGTTTATTCATGCGTTTAAGGAAACAGGAACATATGAAGTAGTTGTAACTGCTAAGAATTCTGTCGGACTCACATCGACCAGCACGACAAAAGTTCAGGTTACAGAGCGTTCAATGATGGGTGTTGTTGATGTTACGGTAAAAACTACTGAAGGCTTGCCTGCAGCAGGTATTTTTGTATATTGTGATATTGGCACAGAAAATCAGAGAAAACTTAAAACTGATTCAAACGGTAAAGTAAGTTTTGTATCTGTTTCAGGAAATCATAAGATAGGTGTCTATGGTGACGGATATCTTCCGGATATGAAAGATTGCATAGTAACTGCGGGTTCAAGCAATCCTGTTGAATTTTCAGTAGTTCAGGAAGATATAATAACAGCAGAATTTGATGTTCAGCGAATGACTCTTGATGAAATCAAAGCTGCCGGAATAGACGTAACAGCACCTGAAAACCAGCATATAGTAAAAGTAAATGTACGACTCTGGTATGAAGACGGAAGTGGTGAAAAAACAGGTCATTCCATGAGTTTCTGTGCCGGAGGCGGCGGTTACGGTTATGGTATACCTGCTTTTGTATGGGATATAAATATAAATGATAACTCAAATGGTAGTAGCAGCAAAAAAAGAGAAATAAAACCAACATCGGTTATTATGAATTCCGATGGTGAAGTTGAGACTATCATATTTATGGATATTCCTGCTGAAGCGTCATTCTTAAAAGAATTTTTTGATGTAAAGCTTCATATAGTAAATAACGCTTCAAGTGAATATACTGTTACTGATAATGTAGTGAAACTTGAAGTTCCTGATGGAATGACACTTATGGATGTTGACGGATACAATGAAGAAACTTCATATATCAAAGAGATAAAAGGTCAGACTCAGGAAACACTCAAATGGATCATAAGAGGCGATGAAAAGGGCGAATACAAGCTCAAGGCTGATTATACAGGTACTTTGTCTCAGTTTAACGAAGTTGTAAATGCTACATTTGAAAGTGATGCTATAAAGGTTTATGGTGAGCAGGCAATAAGATTTGATATGTATGTGCCTGAAGTTACAGACTATAATGATATGTATGTAAAACTTTCTGTCAGAAATGTTTCTGATATTGATGTATACAATGTATCTGCTCTTGTAGATAAGGTTATGAGTTATACATATGGTGTGGTAGATGAGGTTCAGACGGTAAGTTATTTGTATGAGATCACTGATCAGTTCGGAGTAAAAACATATATAACTCCGCAGGACGCAGAAAGAAATATTTTTGAAACTTTGAGTCCTAAGTGTACCTATAGCGTAATTTATCATTTTGTAGGAGTATTTACTGATACACAGCATCCGATTACTGAAGAATGGCAGAACTTCAATGAAAGAGTAATGCCATTGCTAAGAGCTGAAATTGGCGGAGATACAGATGTTTTCAGACTGATTGTCTGTGATGAAAAAGAAATCAGAAATGCTTATGACCATTCAAATGATGAGGAGAATTACTCCAAGCTTACAAGTGAAAATGTAGCAGAAGTTATGCTTGTTCAGAATGCAAACAGCGGTTCGGTAACGGTGGCAGCTGAAGCACTCAGATGGTTAGAGCCGATTACAACAGAATATGAAGAAAATGATGATGTGATAGATTTCCTCTTGAACTTCGAATCGGATGATATTAAGCAGGTTGATAAGAGAGATTATATAAAAGAAATGATACTTAGCCTTGTTGTATCGGATGAATCTCAGCAGAGTATTGAAGAACAGTTCAGAACAGAACTTACGGATGCATTTATGGAGATTTTAGAAAAGTCTTTTGAAAAGATAGAGAATGGAAATGACAAATTCAAGTTCTTTAAAGAAGATTTTATGGATCTTGTAAACGACTCTTCCGCAGTGAGTATAAATATTCTTTCTAAGTTAAAGACAGGTGGTCCTCAGGCAGCTAGTAATTATATCACTTCAAATTTATCGAGCAGAATCAGAAACAGTGATACGTATACAGATGCACTTACAGAGGCGCTTGATGACAGTTCGGATAATATTATTGACAAATATATCGGGGAGATAAGTTCAGGTATCGGGCTGGCGCAGGATATTTATGATGAATGGGGAGATGTTCTTACTCTCTGGTTACTCAGAATAGAGAAGGAAAAGGCTCTGGAACTTCTTGATACATTGTCTGTACCTGCAGATACAGATGGGTTGTCAATAATGATGGCACTTGAAGCAGCAAATATGAGAGATGATATAAACGATAATTTCTTTGAAACTTTATCTGAATCAATCGGTAGTGTTGCATTTGCGCAACTGGAAGACTATGCTCTTGAATTGTGCAGTAATTTTGCAGAAGGCGTAATTAAAAACGCTACAACAATGGTTGGATGGGCAGTATACAAAGCATTAGGATTTGCGTACGGAACTATTCAGGAGGAAATTGATAATAAGTATTTCCTTCCGGCAAAGGTCGTTATTCTTGATAATATGTCAAATTGCGTTATCAGAGATTACGAAAGTAAAGTTGCAAATGGCGATGTCAGCGGTGCTATGAGATATGTCGAATATATGGCAAAATTGCGTATTGATGAGTGTACAGCCTGCAAGTCATGGATCTATTCATTCGAAAACGGCAACTTTGATCCTGAATATATTACATCACCCGGACTTCGTGAGATATATGGTGCTTTTTCATCAATTGTACTTCCGGAACAGCTTACAGAAGATATAGAGAGTATGCAACTTGCTGTTGATAAATTATTTATGCCGAAAATAGAGATTGTCGAACCTTTTGAAAGTATAACTTATAACTATGCTTTGAATGGCACCACAGAAGAATATGGTTCTGAATATGAGTACAGAATTTATAGTGCTCCGTCTGAAGTTGGTGGTGGCGAAAGCGGGTATACCGAGTGGATGCAGTGTGATGGACGTATCACAGTTGAACTTTCTGATAAGAATCAGGTTTTGCAGGTAAGACTGAAGGATACACCTAAATTTATAAGAAGTGTAAGACTCAAGAGAAAAGATTATCTTGAAGGTGACCTTAAAGTAAGATATGTAGGTGACAGCTATATTTTTGATAGCATTTGCAAGGGCAAAAATATACAGGTATTGTTTACAGATAAAGAAACACTTACAGAAAAAGACTGGTCAGCAGCCGTAAGTTATTCCGGAAATAAAATATCAGCAAAATCAGCTTCCAAGTATGTATATGTCAGATCAGGTGCAACTGCAGATGAACCTGCTTCACAGGCTAAGAGAACCAATGTAATAACTACAGCAAAACTTCTTATAGGACAAAATGAAGGTGGTACCGTATCAGGAGCAGGAGATTATGCTTTTGGAAAGATCGCAACAATAAAGGCAACTCCTGATGCTGACCATGTATTTGCAGGATGGGTGATCAACGGTGTTGTAGTATCAACTGAAGCTCAGTATACGATTGAAATGAATTCAGATGTGACTATTTATGCAAGATTTATGTCAGAGTCAAAGTTTAAAGTTACACCATCTTCTGATATAGAACAGGTAAATACATCAGTAATAGCTATAAACGGCGTTTATGTTATCACATCAGATACCGATGATGACAGCATAGTGTTCAGTCACTGGGAAGATGAAAACGGAGAAATGGTAAGCCTTATGAAGATATATGCTTTTGTAGCAGACAGAGATATTTCTCTCAAAGCGGTATATATCCCGAAGACAGAAGAAAGTAAGGCAAACGAGGAAGAGAAAGACGGAGGAGAAAAATAATGAGTACAAAAAGAAAACTTATGAAACTTACAAGTTTTGTTCTGGCTGCATCATTGATGCAGCCCAGAGCTGAACTTATAGAGAGTGTTGCAGTAAACGGCGGTGAAGATACAAAAAATATAGAAGACAAGGTGCTAAGTACTGAAACTTCCGGAGTTGTAGGTGAAGGTGAAACTGAAGATACTACAGAAGAAAAAGAACCTGAAGTGAAAAAGGAAGTATTTGAAGTATCTTCAGCAGTTGCACTTTTTGAAGATAAAGAAGTCGATGAACTTGTGATACATTCAGGTTCACTTAATCTGAACGGACATAAGCTTGTTGTAAAAGGTTCTGTTTATGTAAACGGTGGTACTCTGAATATATCAGGTGGACAGCTCGATGTTGCTGAAGATATGGTGATACAGCAGACAGTAAGTCTAAGTGGCGGTAAAATAACTGTTGGCGGTGATATGAGACTGCAGAGTATGGGTGTTGATGCGTCAGGTACAAAATCATATGGATTTAGCTGGTCTGCTGCTCTTAATATGAAAGATGAAAATGATATTATTGAAGTGAATGGTGATTTTATATTGTACACATACACTTATTATAGTTCATTTACAGCCGGAACACTAAAAATAAATGGTGATATAAAACAATATGATAATGATGGTTATTGTGTGTTTAATACTACAGGGACACATAAAGTTATACTTAGTGGAAATAAACTTCAGACAGTAACATTAAGTAATGTATCATCAAGGATTTCAAACCTGATATTAAAGAATACATCAAAAGAGGGTGTATTCTTTGATAGTTATTCCAATTGGGATAAGCTTGAAACTAATGGTGTTAAAGTATCATCACATACCGGAGGTTCAATAGGTTATACACTTGAAAAAGATGAAACTATAACAGGTGATATGCTTATATATGGTGGAACGTTAAATCTTAATGGTCATAACCTTACAATTGATGGAAACCTTGTACAGAACAGCGGTACGATAGATATAAACGGAGGAACACTGACAGTAACCGGAGATTATAAGCTTGTAAACGGTGAAAACGGACAAAGTAGCGGAAAGCTTGTAATGAATGGAAAACATATGTCAGGTGAAGAGGAAATAACTGATACCGACAAAGTGATCATAAAAGGAAACTTCGCAACAAATTCAATATATTCACATGAAAATTATCTGACATCAGGTGTTATGGAAATCGGCGGAAACTTTGTACAGTACGGAAATAGCACAAACTTTAAAACAGGTGGAACACATGAAGTTGTATTGAATGGTAAAGCAGGACAGACTGTAAGTTTTGGTGGACAGAGTTCAAACTTCAATAATCTGAAGATAGAGAATATCTCAGAAGACGGAGTGACATTCTCAGCAGCAACAATAGTGAGAGGAAAACTGTACGATACCAAATCAAAACTTGTAAAGCCAAGAAATATTTATCTTGCAAGTACAGCACAGATATTAAGTAAAGATAATAAAAGCGAATGGTCACATGACATAACATTCTTAGAAAAAAGAACACTGTCACAGGATATGAAAATAGGTGGCAAGTTGTATGCAAACAACGTACTTGATATATCCGGATATACACTTGATGTTGCTGAAGATATGATAATTCAGAGTACATTAATAATAAATAAGGGAAAAGTTAATGTAGGCGGAGATATGAGAGTGCAAAGTGAGAGTATAAACTCCGAAGGCAATAGTACATATGGATTTAGCTGGTCATCGGCAATGCAAATGACCAATGAAGAAGATATGGTAAATGTAAATGGAGATTTTGTATTGTATACATATACGCATTATAGTTCATTTACAGCAGGAACGATGAATATAAAGGGTAGTATAAAGCAATATAATTATGATAGTTATTGTATCTTTAATACAAGTGGTACACATAAAATAATACTTAGCGGAGACAAGGCTCAGATAGTAGAACTTAATCATGTATCATCAAGAATTGCAAATCTTGAATTAAGAAATACTTCAAAAGAAGGTGTAAGTTTTACAAAGTATGCAAACTGGGGCAATCTTGATAAAGGTGAAAGTGTACTTAAACTTTCTGACGGACAATATCTTGGATATAAGCTTACCAAAGATGAAGTGATAGAAGGAGATTTTGTACTTCTTGGAGATATACTTGATCTTAACGGACATAATCTTACTGTAAAAGGAAATCTTATACAGAACAGTGGCACGATAGATATAAACGGCGGTCTTCTCACAGTAACCGGAGATTATAAGCTTGTAAACGGTGAAAACGGACAAAGTAGCGGAAAGCTTGTAATGAATGGAAAACATATGTCAGGTGAAGAAGAAATAACTGATACCGACAAAGTAATCATAAAAGGAAACTTTGCAACAAATTCAATATATTCTCATGAAAATTATCTGACATCTGGTATTATGGAGATTGGCGGAAATTTTGTACAGTATGGAAACGGAACAAACTTCAAAACAAGCGGAACACACGAAGTCATATTAAACGGTGAAGCAGGACAGACTGTAAGTTTTGGTGGACAGAGTTCAAACTTCAATAATCTGAAGATAGAGAATACTTCAGAAGATGGAGTAACATTTTCAGCAGCAACAGTAGTGAGAGGAGAACTGTACGATACCAAATCAAAACTTGTAAAGCCAAGAAATATTTATCTTGCAAGTACAGCACAGATATTAAGTAAAGATAATAAAAGCGAATGGTCACATGACATAACATTCTTAGAAAAAAGAACACTGTCACAGGATATGAAAATAGGTGGCAAGTTGTATGCAAACAACGTACTTGATATATCCGGATATACACTTGATGTTGCTGAAGATATGATAATTCAGAGTACATTAATAATAAATAAGGGAAAAGTTAATGTAGGCGGAGATATGAGAGTGCAAAGTGAGAGTATAAACTCCGAAGGCAATAGTACATATGGATTTAGCTGGTCATCAGCAATGCAAATGACCAATGAAGAAGATACGGTAAATGTAAATGGAGATTTTGTGTTGCATACATATACTTATTATAGTTCGTTTACAGCAGGAACGATGAATATAAAGGGTAGTATAAAACAATATAATTCTGATAGTTATTGTATCTTTGATACAAGTGGTACGCATAAAATAATACTTAGCGGAGACAAGCCGCAGGTGGTAGAACTTAATTATGTATCATCAAAAATTGCAAATCTTGAATTAAGGAATACTTCCGAAGAAGGTGTCAGCTTTACAAAGTATGCAAATTGGGGTAATCTTGATAAAGGTGACAGTGTACTTAAACTTTCTGACGGACAGTATCTTGGATACACTCTTACCAAAGATGAAGTAATAGAAGGTGACTTTATTCTTCTTGGCGATACACTCAATCTTAACGGATACAGCCTTACAATAAAGGGAAATCTCATTCAGAACAGCGGAACAATAGACATAAACGGTGGTCTCCTAACTGTAACCGGAGATTATAAACTTGTAAGCGGAGAAAACGGACAGTGCAGCAGTAAGCTTATAATGGACGGAAAGCATATTTCAGAAGATGAAGAGATTGCTGATAATGATATGGTAATCGTAAAAGGTACTTTTGCGACAAATTCTATTTATTCGCATGAGAAATATCTCACTTCGGGAATCATGCAGATCGGTGGAGATTTTATTCAGTACAGAGATACGCCTAACTTCAAAACAAGCGGAACTCATGAAGTAATACTTAATGGTACTCAGCTTCAGAAGATACGTTTTGGTGGTCAAAGTTCAAACTTTAATAATCTCAGAATAGAAAATACTTCTACAACAGGAGTTAATTTTGAAACTGTAACAAAAATAACAGGAAATCTGTACAATACTAATACAAAAGTATATGGTGGCAGAAACCTTTATCTGTATGCATCGGCTAATATCATGGATGAGAAAACCAACAAACAGGAATGGTCGCACGATCTGGCATTTGTTGAACAGAGAACATTGAACGAAGATGTAAAAATAGGTGGTTCTCTGTATGTTTTGAGTGAACTTCATATTAATGAAAAGAACCTTGATGTTGCAGGAAATGCAATAGTAAACCAAAGGGTTTTGGTAGAAGATGGGAAGTTCGCGGTAGCAAAAAATCTTCTTTTACAGGCTGAAGATGTCAATGCGGACGGAACGTATAGATATAGTTCAACAGGCTATGGAGCTATAGTAATGGAAAATGAGAATGATTATGTTGGAGTAGGCAAGGATTGTGTTTTGAATTCAATGTATACAAATTCTGTATTCAATGCAGGTATACTTGAAATCAAAGGAAACTTAACACAGCGCAACTATTATGACTATTGTATCTTTAGTGCAGGTGGAACGCATAAGGTTGTTCTCAGCGGAACATCAGATCAGTCGGTAACTTTTGAAAACAAAGGTTCCAAGTTCAATATCCTCGAAGTCACAAAGCCTATAGAACAGTACAAGTTCAATCTTAAAACACCATGGAACGAACTTATCGAAACAACCGTCGATACCAAAGCACCGTCAGTACCTAAGTCACTTAAAGCATCAGAAAAGAGTGCTGTAATGCTCCATCTTACATGGGAAGAAAGTAACGATGAAAATGGTATAAAAGGATACAACATATTCAGAAACGGTGTAAGAATTGCAAGTTCTGATAAGGCAGAGTATATAGATGCAGGTCTGACTCCTGATACAGAGTATGTATATTCAGTTTCAGCGTTTGACAGTGTAAGAAACGAATCATCAAAAACTGCTGAAGTAAAGATAAGTACCGCCCCCGATACTGAAGCTCCTTCTATTCCGACAGAGTTGAACGTGAAGCCTGGCAAAACCGTGAAACTCACTTGGAAGGGTTCAAATGATAACTATAAGGTAGATAAATATAAGATCTATCGAAACGATGAATGTATAGGCGAAGTAAACGGTACAAGTTTTGAAGATACAAAACCGGGAAAAGAAATTTATAACTATTCTGTAACGGCAATTGACCCGTATACAAACGAATCTGAAAAATGCGAAGCTGTACGTATAGACCTCAAGCCACCGGCAGTACCTGAAAAATTTGGTGCCGAGTGTACTGAAAATTCAATAGTACTCACATGGGATAAAGCTGTTGAGGAAGATTTTGCACTTTATACCATCTACAAAAAATCACAGACAGATGAAGATTATAAAGCACTTATCAATATCGGAAGTGCAGAATCTGTTTCTTTTGAAGATACAAGTGTAGAGTTTAATAAGAAATACAGCTACAAACTTGTTGTTTCTGATACATCGGGAAATGTAAGTGATTTTTCAGAACCTGTTACAAAGATCATAGATACAGATACTACAAAACCGGTAATTACTTCAGCCGGTTCTTCGCAGAGCGGAAGAATGAGCAATACATCAGACATAAGTGTTAATTTCAGTGATAACTTTGATGTTGTTTCATTTGAGGCGTTTGTGAGCGTATCAGAAAAAAATGAGTGGACATCACTTAAAAAATCTGAAATAGTAAAAGGCAAGACATCGTATTCTTTTGTTCCTGATGTAAGCAAGCTTGAAAGCGGAAATTATGACATGAAGTTTATTGTCTCAGACCAGTCAGGAAATAAGAGTGAAGAATACATTATAACTCTTGCATATGACAAGTGTACTCTTGTAAAACCTGAAATAACAGCAAAGAACAGTGGTATGAAGATAGATCTCTCCTGGAATGGTACAGACAATGAACAGTTCAGTCGTTCAAATCTTTACAGAAAATCTGAAGATGACACAGAGTATCAGCTGATCGCACAGCTCGAACAGAATGTTTATACAGATGATACTGTAACAGAGGGTAAGCTTTATTCTTACTACGTAAAATCATACGATATTTACGGAAATGTGATGGTTTCCAAGCCTGCTGAAATTGTTGCGGTTGAAAAGAGTGATTATACAGAAGTACCTTACGGATATTCTGTAAAGGATGGATATGTTATAATTACAGACTGTGATGTAACAGCTGAAAAAATAGTTATTCCTTCAGAAATCGAAGGTGTACCTGTATCAGAAATTACTTCTCAGGCATTTTCTGGTGCAAAAGCCAAGGAAATCATCATCCCTGAAACAGTAAGCAAAATAGGTGTACAGGTATTCAAGGACTGTAGCGGTATCACATCACTTGTTATTCCAAAATCAGTGAAATACATAGGTGATAATTGTTTTGAAAACTGTACAGCACTTGAAAAAGTCGAAATACTTTCAACCGATATATCAATGTCAGGATACGCATTTGAAGGTTGCTCAGATAAGCTTACAGTATACGCACCTATGGGAAGTGCAACACAGATAACGGCAAATCAGAGCGGTACAGCTTATATTCCGACAGACTGTGAATATGAGGTATCTGAAGAAACTGTTAAAATAGTAAAATACAATGGTTCTCTTGCGAATATAGTTATTCCTTCATATATTGAGGGTAAAGATGTAACAGTTATCGGAGCGTCGTCATTTAAGGACAATGATAATATAACCGGAATTACTCTTCCGTCTGCAATAAAGTCGATCGGTGAGTTTGCGTTTATGAATTGTTCTGCACTTTCGTCAATTAATTTTGATGGTGTAAGTCTTGAAAGTGCCGGTGCTGACTTTATCTACAACACACCATATGCTGATTCAATAGACAGTGATTTTGTAATAATAGCAAATGATTATCTTTACAGATATACAGGTACGGATACATATGTAACTATACCTGAGGGCGTAAGAATTATCGGAGCTGATGCATTTGCAGACTGTGATTATATAGAAAATATAAACATAGCGTCATCAGTTTCAAAGATTCTGTCAGGAGCATTTTTCGGATGCATAAAACTTGAAAAGGTTATAATTCCTGAAAATGTTTCATATATCGGAGATTATGCTTTTTCGTGTTGTGAAAATCTGAAAGAAGCAGTTTTACCTGAAAATATTACTCAGGGAACAGAAGCGTTTTTTGGCACAAAAATAAAGTAATAAACTAAAAAAATATCTTTCTGCGAATTATACTTTATCGCAGAAAGATATTTTTATTTAACTACAAAGAAACCCTTACACTTAGTTTACTTCAACCCAAGTATAAGGGTATCTTTCTATACTATTCAAGCCCTTTCATAAGCCCTTCTAAAACATCTCTGAATATCCATCTGTTACTGTTACGGCTGTAGAGTCCGAACAACTCACCGCCACCCATATACGCACCGTTGTCCCACCACAGACATGGTATACCGACTTCTTTTGCCTTGCGTATATAGTATTCGCTCCACTGTGCACGATCTTCGATATTATCTCTGTTTACAGCTCCCATTTCGCCTATTATAACAGGTGTTCCTTTGTCTATGAAAGCATCTTTGAGTGTTACCATAAGAGTGTCGATTTCTCTTGTGCAGTTTTCGTCATCAAGAGACCACTGAGCTACTCCGTGTTCTTTTGATGCGAGAGCAAAATTGTATGGTATATATGCATGTATTGAAACTATGAGTTTATCATCATTTTCAGGAACTTTCATTGCATATATGGCATTGCTTGTACTGCTTGCGGCATATGTAGGGATCATAAGATGACGTTTCGGATTGTTTCCGCCCAGACCTCGTATTGTCTGAACAAACAGTGCATTCATCTGATTTACAATATCCTGGCCTTCCTTATCACCGCCGTTCCATTCTACAGAAGTTCCGCGTTTTCTGGGTTCGTTAAGACCTTCAAAAATCAGTTTTTCGCTGTATCCTTCAAATCTGTTGCCGATCTGAGTCCACAGCTTTACAAACTGTTCCTTGTTCTGCTCTAAATGTTCAGCGTCAGGGAAGAACCATTCTTCATGGTGAGTATTTAGTATGACATACATTCCGCAGTCAATGCCGTAGTCAACTACTTCGTTTACACGATCAAGCCATTCTTCATCGATTGTATAGTTTCCGTCATCTGAAAGATGCTCGCCCCATGATACAGGAACACGGAGGACATTAAAACCTGAATCTTTGATACCTTTTATCGTATCGATCGTAGTTATGGCATTTCCCCAGCCTTTTTCGTATTTTTCAGGTATTTCATTATTTTTACCGATAGTTGATTCAAGAGTGTTTCCAAGATTCCAGCCTATTTTCATTTCACTTACCAGCTCAGATGCTGTAATATCACGTATTTCCTGAGTCTTTTTATGTATTGAAGTTGAGGAAGTTTCAGAAGATTCGGTGTTGGTAGTGCATGATGTAGCCATAAAAGGAATCATTGAAAGCAGAATCAATGATTTTGAAATTCTGTTCATATTACATTATCCTTTACTGTATTATCTAATAAAGCTGTAACGATCATGAACCGTTACAGCTTTGTCAAACGGGTTATTACTTTTCCTTCTTGTTGTTTGAGTTGTTTTTGTTATTGTTGTTTTTGGCAGGTGCCGGCTGTCTTACAGGAACAGTTTTATCAACAACAACTTTTTTACCTTCAAGGAATTTGTAAACAAATGCTGCAAGTGCCGCACCAACAAGCGGACCTACGATAAATACCCAGATGCAAGCTATAGGATCAGGTTTTCCGTCTATAGCAGCTACGATAGCAGGGCCGAGACTTCTTGCAGGATTTACAGAAGTACCTGTAAGACCTATTCCGAGAATATGTACAAGTACGAGTGTGAAACCTATTACAATGCCACCGAAAGAACCGTGATTTGCTCTTTCTGAAGTAACACCGAGAATAGTGAGTACAAAAACAAATGTGAGAAGAATTTCAACAATGATACCTGCAGCACTGCTTCCGTTTACGCCTGACAGACCGTTTGAACCAAATCCGCCTGTTTTATCGGTTACTTCTCCGAGAGAAAAGATAAGTGCAAGTAAACCTGAACCGGCAAAAGCGCCAAGACATTGTGAAAAAACATATCCTATAAAATCAATTGCTGTCATTCTTCCGCTCAGAAGCACACCGAGTGAAACTGCCGGATTGATATGACATCCGGAAATATTGCCTACGCAATAAGCCATTCCGACTATAACAAGTCCAAATGCAAATGCAGTAAGTATGTATCCACCGCCGTTTGCAGCATCGCATCCTACTAACATGGCTGTTCCGCAGCCAAGAAGCACGAGTGTCATGGTACCGATAAATTCGGCAACATACTTTCTAAAACTTTCCATAATTAACCCTCCTGAAATATAAAAAATAAAAATAATATAAAAAGCAGCCCGAAACGATAGTCCGAAGCTGCTCAAAGCGACACAATTCTCACATATTTCCCCTATATAGCTCCCCCTATGCTATTGATTTTAATTTTAGCACAAATATATATGTATGTCAAACGTTTTTATAAAAAAATGACAGGATAGCTGTAAGTTTGTTTATTTTATCAACTATGATTATGTATTGTTCTTTGTATTGTGGTGATTATTATCATAAATTGCGAAAAACTGTGGTCGGTACATAATTATTTTCTGACAGACTTTTGTGCTTTTCTGTAGCATTTATCGAAAAATGGAATATGATATAAGGAACACTTTATTAGAGTGTTTTAATATTACACCACTCGCAAGGCGGAACACGTCCTGTATCAGCACATCTCGTAATTTTACAGCTTGCATAAAATTATCTGACTAAAATTTTTAAAAGGCACATTTTCTTGTTTTGATTTGAAAATGTGCCTTTTTTATAGTGCTGTTGATTTATTCGAAGAATTATGCTGTAATAAATAATTTATCAAAATAAAAAAATAATCCGAACACCTCGTTACTAAAACAGTGTTCGGATTTATTAATATTCAGTGCAGTGCGGATAACAGGACTTGAACCTGCACCGGGTTGCCCCGACTAGCACCTGAAGCTAGCGCGTCTGCCAATTTCGCCATATCCGCATATATGTTATTTACGACTTAACAATTATAACATATTTATAATGAAAATGCAAGCTTTTTTTTACAGAAAAAATATCTATTTTTATATTGACTTTTTTGTCAGGTTTGTTATAATGAAAAGTGTGCGTATATGATTGTTTGAGCACGGGGATTATGTGGTCGGAATGAAAAGAAATTAATTTATATATGTATAATTAACAGGATTTTGATAATATTATGAAAAAAAGAGACAAGTATAAAAGAACGCTTCATTTAGCGTCAGCTATTGTGAATATTTCACTTCTTACTGCAGCGTTTGCTCTGGTATGGTATTTATGCTATTCTAAAGAAATAGTTCTTCCTTTTTACAGGAAGGGTAACTGGATGGTCATAGGGATATATGCAGTTATAACTATAATATTCAATAAAGTATACGGAAGTTATGACGTAGGTTATCTCAAAAAGACAGAAGCTTTTTACTCTCAGATAATTTCTGTTTTTGTGGTCAATACTATAGAATATTGTCAGATAAGCGTGATAGGGCGTGATTTCATGCACTTTATGCCTATCGTATTTCTTACTATGCTGGATATAATAATAGTACTGATATGGACGCTCTTATACGGGGCGCTGTACAAAAAACTTTATCCGCCACGGAAAATGATAATAGTCTACGGCAGTAAAAATGCAAGTAATCTTGTTATGAAGATGTGCAGACGTGAAGATAAATACATAATAGCCGAATCAATAAGTGATGACAAGGATTTTGAAGTTATAAAACAGAAAATTGATGAATACAATGGTGTAATAATGTATGACCTTCATGATACTTTCAGAAATGATATACTGAAGTACTGCTTCGACACATCAAAGAGAGTCTATCTTGCTCCGAAGATATCGGATATAATCATAAGAGGAGCAGATGAGATAAATCTTTTTGATACCCCATTGCTTTTGTGTCGCAATGACGGTCTGGCATTTGAGTCGAGGGTAGCCAAGAGAATATTTGACGTGGTATTTTCTTTGATACTTATACCTTTTCTTGCGCCTTTTATGCTTATTGCTGCGATAGCGGTAAAGATGTATGATAAAGGACCTGTTATATATAAACAGGAACGACTTACTATAAACGGAAAAAGATTTTTGGTATATAAGTTCAGAAGCATGATAACTGATGCCGAAAAAGATGGAGTTGCCCGTCTTGCATGTGACGATGATGACAGAATAACTCCTGTGGGAGCTTTTTTGAGAAAGTGTCGGCTTGATGAACTGCCTCAGATCTTCAATATTTTAAAGGGTGATATGTCTTTTGTAGGTCCGAGACCTGAACGTCCGGAACTTGCAGAAGAATATGAAAAAGAAATGCAGGAGTTCAGTTTCAGACTCACGGTAAAAGCCGGACTTACGGGTTATGCTCAAATCATGGGAAAATATGACACAACACCGTATGATAAGCTGAAAATGGATCTCATGTATATAGAAAAGTTCAGTATGTTAAATGACATAAAAATAATACTGATGACTATTAAAACCATGATTTTTCCGGGTTCAACAAATGAAACCGAAAATATGTCAGGGAAAGGGAAAAAGTGAAAAACAGGTGAAAGGAAATGGTTGATTAATGAAAGTAACAGCAGTAATTATGGCGGGTGGCAGAGGCGAGAGATTCTGGCCAAAAAGCAGAAATGATTTTCCAAAACAGTTTTTGTCACTCACATCTGACGGAGAAACTATGATTCAGAAGACTATAAACCGTCTTGCTCCGCTCGTAGCAACAGAGGATATATTTATAGTTACAAATGAAAGTTATGTTCCGATAATACATCAGCAGTTGCCGGATATACCTAAGGAAAATATCCTTGCAGAACCGGTTGCCAAAAATACAGCTCCGTGTATAGCGCTTGCCGCTGCAGTGATCAATAAAAAGTATGAAGATGCAGTTATGATGGTTCTTCCGTCAGATCATCTCATAAAGTATGAGGAAATGTATCTTGATACTATGCGTCATGCCATAAAGGTGGCTAAAAAAGATGATAACCTTGTTACTATAGGTATTACACCGACATATCCGGAAACAGGATACGGGTATATAAATTTCTTCAGCAACGATGATGAAATGCCAGGTGTGTATAAGGTAAAGAAATTTGTAGAGAAACCATGTCTTGAAACTGCAAAGGAATACCTCAACTCAGGAAAATATCTCTGGAACAGCGGAATGTTTGTGTGGAAGGTTTCTTCAATAATGAAAAATTTTGAAATGCATCTTCCTGCGATGTATGAAGGCTTCCTTAAAATGAAAGAAAGTGCCGGTAATGCTGATTTTACGGCTGTTCTTGAAAAGTGTTTCAATGAATTTGAATCAGTTTCGATCGACTTTGGTATCATGGAAAAAGCAGAAAATATCTATACTCTTTCAGGAAGTTTCGGCTGGGATGATGTAGGAAGCTGGCTTGCACTTGAAAGAATAAATAAAACTGATGAATGCGGAAACTATGTAACAGGTGATGTTATAACCATAAATACCAGAAATAACGTTATCTGTGGAGGAAAGAAACTTATAGCCGCAGTAGGCCTTGAAGATCTGATAGTTGTTGATACAGATGATGCAATACTTATCTGTTCAAAGGACAATACACAAGATGTTAAAAAAGTCATAGAAAATCTCAGAATATGCAACAGACGAGAGTTTGTATGACAAAGTTACTATAAAAAATACAGGAGAGTTTAATAATGAAAAATGCATTGATTACAGGTATAACAGGACAGGACGGATCATATCTTGCAGAACTTCTGCTTGAAAAGGGATACAACGTTTACGGTATATGGAGAAGAAAAGCTACTGTAGATTACGGTAACATCGAACATCTCAAAGATAAGATAACACTTATATATGCTGATATGACAGACCCTGTTTCACTTATTTCAGCTATGAAAATTTCTCAGGCAGATGAAGTATACAACCTTGCGGCTCAGTCCTTTGTTGCTACAAGCTGGGATACACCGCTCGGAACAGCTGATATCGACGCTCTCGGCGTTACAAATATGCTTGAAGCTATAAGAATAGTAAAACCCGAATGCCGTTTCTATCAGGCATCCACTTCGGAAATGTTTGGTCTGGTTCAGGCTATACCACAGTGCGAAACAACACCTTTCTATCCAAGAAGTCCATATGGAGTTGCAAAGCTTTATGGTCACTGGATAACAAAGAATTATCGTGAAAGCTACAATATGTTTGCTTGTTCAGGTATACTTTTCAATCACGAAAGTGAGAGAAGAGGAAAAGAATTTGTTACAAGAAAGATAACAGATGCAGTTGCACGTATAAAGCACGGTGTTATGGAGTATATGGAACTCGGAAATATGGATTCCAAGAGAGACTGGGGTCATTCAAAGGACTATGTAAAAGCTATGTGGCTTATGCTCCAGCAGGAAAAACCTGATGACTATGTAATAGCTACAAACGAAACAAGAACAGTAAGAGAATTTGTAGAGATAGCTTTCAGATGTGTCGGTATTGAAATCGAATGGAAGGGCACAGGCGTTGACGAAGTAGGTATAAATAAAGAAAACGGAAAGACTGTTGTAAAAGTTTCAGAAAAATTCTTCAGACCTGCTGAAGTTGATATTCTTCTCGGAAATCCCGCAAAGGCTGAAAAGGAACTTGGCTGGAAGAGAGATGTTTCATTTGCAGAGCTTGTTGAAAGAATGGTAAAGAATGATATGGCTCTTGTAGAAAAGGAAATTAAAATAAGCAAGATAAATTAAGAATGTGAGAGGACAGTATGAATATTTCATTTGATGTACTGCCGCTCATAAGTGATAACATGTCCGGAATAGGATATTGTCAGGCGGGCCTCGTGGGTGAGATGGTAAAGTCACACCCTGAGGACCGTTATTTATACGAATATTTTTCGAGAAAAGACCATGAAGTGAAACGTAACAGACTCAAAGCGTATATGCATGAAAATTGTGATATAAATGAATCACATTTTTCAGGTTTTCTTTACAGGTGTATAATGAATATGATACCCGTACCGTACAGTCTGTTTTTTGGAAAAAAATCAGAGCTTACACATTTTTTTAATTATATAATACCGCCTTTTGTACATGGAAAAAAGGTAGTTACTATTCACGATATGGTTGTGAAAGCTTATCCGGAAACCGTAAGATTCCGCACAAAGCATCTTCTCAATACCGGAATGAAAAAATCAATGAAGCGTGCAGATGTAATAATAACAGATTCAGAGTTCAGCAAGTCTGAAATAGAAAAATATTTTCCTCAGTACAGCCATAAAGTACAGGTTGTATACTGCGGAGTAAACAGTGATAAATTTTATCCTGTTGAAGATAAGAGCGTTGTAGAAAAAGTGAAGAGATCACTTGATATTGAAGGCGAGTATTTCTTGTATCTCGGAACTATAGAGCCGAGAAAAAATCTTGAACGCCTTATAGAAGCGTACAGCCTTCTTCTTAAAAAAGATGAAAATGTTCCGCGCCTTGTTATGGCAGGCGGAAAAGGGTGGCTCAACAGTAATATTTATCAGAAGGTCGTAGAACTTAAACTTGAAAAATATGTTCAGTTTACAAAATATATACCCGATGAAGACCTCTGCCCGCTTATAAACGGTGCAACGGCATTTGTGTTTCCGTCTATTTATGAGGGATTTGGAATGCCACCTCTTGAGGCTATGGCGTGCGGTGTTCCTGTTGTATGTTCAAAAGAGGCATCACTGCCTGAAGTAGTAGGCGACTGTGCTGTTATGATTGATGCATATGACCCTCAGTCCATAGCAGACGGAATGTACAGGATATATTCGGACAAGGCTCTTGCAGAGGAACTCAGAGTACGTGGTCTTCAGCGTGCAAAGGAATTTACATGGCACAGATTTTCAGAAAAATTACACGGAATATATGAGGCGGTTTTAAAATGAAAATTTTACAGGTAAATAAATTATACAGTCCTCATATAGGTGGAATAGAGCGTGTAATACAAGATATTTCAGAAGGGCTTAATGACAGACATGATATAAATGTACTTGTATGTCAGCCAAAGGGAAAAACAGCTGATGAAGTAATAAACAATGTCAGGGTAAGGCGTTCGGGCAGTATCGGAACATATTTTTCATGCCCTGTTTCTTTTAAGTTTTTATCACATTTTAGAAAAATGGCAAAGACTGCTGATATTGTTCACTGTCATCTCCCGTTTCCGCTTTCGGATATAGCTTGTCTGTTGTCAAAATATAAGGGGAAAGTAGTAATAAGCTGGCACAGTGATGTGGTAAAGCAGAAAAAACTCATGTTTTTTTATAAGCCGATAATGAATGCATTTTTAAAACGTGCCGATCGTATCTTTGTAGCTACTCCGGGTCATATAGACGGTTCAGCCTATCTGAAACCCTACAGGGAAAAATGCAGTATAGTTCCGTATGGTCTGGATATAAGTGCATATGAAAATGCAGAATTTTCTCCTGTACTTAGCAATAAACTTACAGTCAGTTCCTCGAAAAAACTGCTTTTTACAGGAAGACTTGTCTATTACAAAGGAATAGATGTACTTCTGAGAGCTTTGAAATATACAACCGACTGCGAGCTTTTCATAGCCGGTGACGGAGTACTTCGTGAAATGCTTTTGCAGGAAGCGCAAAAGAGCGGTATAACAGACAGAGTTCATTTTCTCGGTGTTCTTTCTGATTCAGACTTAAAATCTGCTATGCATGACTGCGATGTGTTTATACTTCCGTCAGTAGAAAACAGTGAAGCTTTCGGAATAGTACAGATGGAAGCTATGGTTTACGGAAAACCGGTAATAAACACATCATTACCTACAGGAGTTCCTTATGTGAGCCTTGACGGAGTGAGCGGTATTACTGTTCCGCCAAAAGATGAAAAGGCGCTCGGAGAGGCGATAGAAAAGCTTGTCCATGACGATATAC
Source organism: Ruminococcus sp. (assembly GCA_015066745.1). GTDB lineage: Bacteria > Bacillota > Clostridia > Oscillospirales > Ruminococcaceae > HUN007. The sequence goes on from SVNW01000003.1 coordinate 30,180, forward strand.
TGCGTGAACAGTACGGAAAAAAAGCATATGAACTTGTAAGAGAAAAATATGCTATGGAAAAAGTGATCAGCAGAATAGAGGATATATATACAGAACTTATAAAAGGGGAGTGAGAATGATATGAAAGCATTGATAATAGGTGCAGCCGGATTTGTAGGCGGATATCTTATAAATCATTTAAGCAGTGATTGTGGTTTTGAAGTATGTGCTACAAAACTCTGCGGTGAGCAAATAGAGAATGAAAATATTTCAGTATATGATCTTGATATCATGAACAAAGAGGATATCATCTTACTTCTTCAGAAGGAAAAACCTCAGCAGATATATCATCTGGCGGCTCAGAGTTCTGTAAGTGTTTCATGGGACAAACCTCAGCTTACAGCAGATATAAATATAAAAGGAACGATAAATCTTCTTGAAGCGGTTCGTGAATCAGGGTATTCTCCGAAAATACTTCTTGTAGGTTCAGGAGAGGAATATGGGTATGTGCTAAAAGGAGAAGTCCCGATAACCGAAGATACTCTCATGCGACCCGGAAATATTTATGCTGTTACAAAAGCCTGTCAGGGTATGCTCGGAGAAGTTTATGCGCGCGCATACAATATGGATATAGTTATGGTTCGTGCTTTCAATCACATAGGACCTTTGCAGTCAGATACATTTGTTATAGCTGATTTCTGCAAACAGGTAGCATTTATAGAGGCTGGGAAAAAGCCTCCTGTAATAAGTGTCGGAAATCTTGACGCAAAGCGTGATTTCACCGATGTTCGTGATATAGTAAGAGCATATTCGTTGCTCATGCAGAGCGGAAAAAAAGGTGAAACCTACAACGTAGGAAGCGGAAAAGCAGTAAGTATCAGAAATATGCTTGATAAAATACTTTCACATTCAAAGGTGAAGATCAATATAGAAACCGACCCGAAACGTTTAAGACCAAGTGACGTTCCGATAATAGAAGCCGATATATCAAAACTTTGTGCTCATACGGGCTGGAAGAGAAATATCTCCATAGATGACACGATAGAGGATATATTGGAATACTGGAGAAATATAGCGAAATAATAAAAAAGACATGGCATCAGGTAGTGAAAGTCATGTCTTTTTGTATTGGTTTATGAGTGGATTTTTTTCCTCAGATATAGTATAATGAATATGATGATCAATAAGAACGGAGGAAGGAAAATATGGGAACATACTTCAACCCCTCAAACGGAGGATTCAGAAAAGCGTCAAGAGATGAGATATATATAGACAAGACAGGTCTGCTCAATATATTAAACCGCAGGCTCATGGCAGAAAAAAACTGTATATCCGTAAGTCATGCCCGCAGATTCGGAAAATCACAGGCAGCACGAATGATAGATGCATATTACAGTCGGGGTTGTGATTCAAAAGAATTGTTTACGGGCTTAAAAATATCGGAGTCAGAGGATTTCCTAAAGCATCTTAACAAGTATAATGTAATTCATATTGATATGGCGTCAATGACAGATGGACATTCAGATGATTTTCTTGAAAATATGAAGAGAAAATTATACGAAGATATAAATGAAGAATTGAATACAGAAATAAATCCTGTACAGGATATTTCAGAAACTATAAATAAAATTTATAAAAAGACAAAAACAGCGTTTGTGATCATAATAGACGAATGGGATTGTGTTGTCAGAAACTTTTCTAATACCCCTACACTTGTACACGAATATCTGCAGTTTCTGCACTCACTGTTTAAAAGCGAAGAATCACAGGAATTTCTGGCACTCGGATATATAACAGGAATACTGCCGATAAAGAAAATAGAAGATGAATCAGCACTTAACAATTTTCTGGAATACACTATGATCGATTCCGGAAATCTGACAGAATATTTTGGCTTTACAGAAAAAGAAGTAGAAATGCTTTGTGAAAAATACGATATGAATACAGATTCGGTAAAGGAATGGTATAACGGATATCTGATAGATGGGCAACATATGTACAATCCAAATTCGGTATACAATGCAATGATGAGAAAAAAACTTGATTCATACTGGAGAAATACATCGGCATTTGGAACGATAAATAAGTTTATTACGATGAATTTTGAAGGGCTGAAAAAAGATGTTATGACGATGCTTGAAGGTGGAAAAGTAAGTGTAATTACAGATAAGTTTCAAAATGATTTATCAGTAATAAATTCAAGAGATGACGCATTAACAGCGCTTATACATCTTGGATATCTCGGATATGATAATAAAAGAAGAAAGGCATTTATTCCGAATTTTGAGGTGGCAACTGCTTTTCACCTTGCACTTGAAACAGGAAAATGGAGCGATATAGCTGATACACTGACAAGGTGCGATGAGATACTCTGGGCAACAATTGACGGAGAATCGGACAAAGTAGCAGAACTCCTTGAACTTTCACATGACACATATACATCAATTTTAAAATACAATGACGAAAATGCATTAAGCTGTGCGATAACAATGGCATACTTTACAGCTCCTGCATATTACACGGTAATAAGAGAACTGCCCACAGGCAAAGGATTTGCGGATATAGCGCTGATACCAAGAGCCGATTCGGGAAACAAGCCTGCGATGATAATCGAGCTAAAATGGGATAAAAATGCAGATACAGCGATAAGGCAGATAAAAGAAAAAAGATACACCGGAAAACTAAAAGGATACGGAAAAGAAATACTGCTTGTCGGAGTAAACTATGATAAGGAAAGCAGAAAGCATGAATGTATCATAGAACGCTGGGAGGAAAGCTAATGGGAACATACTTTAACCCCTCAAACGGAGGATTCAGAAAAGCGTCAAGAGATGAGATATATGTAGATAAGACAGGTCTTATAAATATATTGAACCGCAGACTCATGGCAGAAAAAAACTGTATATCCGTAAGCCATGCCCGCAGATTCGGAAAATCACAGGCAGCACGAATGATAGATGCATATTACAGTAGAGGTTGTGATTCAAGAGAATTGTTTACGGGCTTAAAAATATCGGAGTCAGAGGATTTCCTAAAGCATCTTAACAAGTACAATGTAATTCATCTGGATATATCCTCAATTGCTGATTATTATAAAGAAAATCTTGTATCTAAAATAATAGAACTGGTATACAATGAACTGAAAGCGGAGTATCCGGATATAATGGATATGGATAATCCATTTGCAACCATATTAAAACAGGTATATGACAAAACAGAAAAAATTGTTGACGGAAAATCTGTGAAATGTCCATTTGTGATTATAATAGACGAATGGGACTGTGTTGTCAGAAACTTTTCTGATAATTCTGTACTTGTACACGAGTATCTGCAGTTTCTGCATTCACTGTTTAAAAGTGAAGAATCACAGGAGTTTCTTGCACTCGGATATATAACAGGGATACTGCCGATAAAGAAAATAGAAGATGAATCAGCACTCAATAATTTTCTTGAATATACCATGATAGATTCAGAAGAATTGACAGAATATTTTGGCTTTACAGAAAAAGAAGTAGAAATGCTTTGTGAAAAATATGGTATGAATACAGAATCAGTGAAGGAATGGTATAACGGATATCTGATAGACGGACAGCATATGTACAATCCAAATTCGGTATATAATGCAATGATGCGTGGAAAACTTGATTCATACTGGAAAAATACATCGGCGTTCAGTACAATAAATACATTCATTACGATTAATTTTGACGGACTCAAAGAAGATATAATGAAAATGTTATCCGGAGAGATGGTATATGTTGATGTAAAAGGATTTGAAAATGATTTATCAATGATAGGAAATAAAGATGATGCACTGACAGCTCTTATACATCTTGGATATCTTGGTTATGATAAAAATGAAAAATCGGCATATATCCCTAATTATGAAGTAAAGGAAGCATATCAGTCCGCATTGTCCAGAGGAAACTGGAGTGAAATATCAAAATCAATTTCAAGATGTGAAGAACTGCTTTTTGCAACGATAAAAGGAGAATCGGACAAAGTAGCAGAACTCCTTGAACTTTCGCATGAAACATATACATCAATTTTAAAATACAATGACGAAAATGCATTAAGTTGTGCGATAACAATGGCATACTTTACAGCTCCTGCATATTACACGGTAATAAGAGAACTGCCCACAGGCAAAGGATTTGCGGATATAGCGCTGATACCAAGAGCCGATTCGGGAAACAAACCTGCGATGATAATCGAGCTAAAATGGGATAAGAACGCAGATACAGCGATAAGGCAGATAAAAGAAAAAAGATACACCGGAAAACTAAAAGGATACGGAAAAGAAATACTGCTTGTCGGTGTAAACTATGATAAGGAAAGCAGAAAGCATGAATGTATCATAGAACGCTGGGAGGAAAGCTAATGGGAACATACTTCAACCCTTCAAACGGAGGATTCAGAAAAGCGTCAAGAGATGAGATATATGTAGACAAGACGGGTCTGCTTAATATATTAAACCGCAGACTCATGGCAGAAAAAAACTGTATATCCGTAAGTCATGCCCGCAGATTCGGAAAATCACAGGCAGCACGAATGATAGATGCATATTATAGTCTGGGTTGTGATTCAAGAGAATTGTTTACAAACTTAAAAATATCGGAGTCAGAGGATTTCCTAAAGCATCTTAACAAGTATAATGTAATTCATATTGATATGGCGTCAATGACAGATGGACATTCAGATGATTTTCTTGAAAATATGAAGAGAAAATTATACGAAGATATAAATGAAGAATTGAATACAGAAATAAATCCTGTACAGGATATTTCAGAAACTATAAATAAAATTTATAAAAAGACAAAAACAACTTTTGTAATTATAATAGACGAATGGGACTGCATTGTCAGAAACTTTTCTGATAATCCCGTACTTGTACACGAATATCTGCAGTTTCTGCATTCACTGTTTAAAAGTGAAGAATCACAGGAGTTTCTTGCACTCGGATATATAACGGGAATACTGCCGATAAAGAAAATAGAAGATGAATCAGCACTTAACAATTTTCTGGAATACACCATGATCGATTCCGGAAATCTGACAGAATATTTTGGCTTTACAGAAAAAGAAGTAGAAATGCTTTGTGAAAAATATGATATGAATACAGAATCAGTGAAGGAATGGTATAACGGATATCTGATAGACGGACAGCATATGTACAATCCAAATTCGGTATACAATGCAATGATGAGAAAAAAACTTGATTCATACTGGAAAAATACATCGGCATTCAGTACAATAAATACATTCATTACGATTAATTTTGACGGACTCAAAGAAGATATAATGAAAATGTTATCCGGAGAGATGGTATATGTTGATGTAAAAGGATTTGAAAATGATTTATCAATGATAGGAAATAAAGATGATGCACTGACAGCTCTTATACATCTTGGATATCTTGGTTATGATAAAAATGAAAAATCGGCATATATCCCTAATTATGAAGTAAAGGAAGCATATCAGTCCGCATTGTCCAGAGGAAACTGGAGTGAAATATCAAAATCAATTTCAAGATGTGAAGAACTGCTTATGGCAACGATAAAAGGAGAATCGGACAAAGTAGCAGAACTCCTTGAACTTTCGCATGACACATATACATCAATTTTAAAATACAATGACGAAAATGCATTAAGCTGTGCGATAACAATGGCATACTTCACAGCACCTGCATATTACACGGTAATAAGAGAACTGCCCACAGGTAAAGGATTTGCGGATATAGCACTGATACCAAGAGCCGATTCGGGAAACAAACCTGCGATGATAATCGAGTTAAAATGGGATAAGAACGCAGATACGGCGATAAGGCAGATAAAAGAAAAAAGATACACCGGAAAACTAAAAGGATACGGAAAAGAAATACTGCTTGTCGGAGTAAACTATGATAAGGAAAGCAGAAAGCATGAATGTATCATAGAACGCTGGGAGGAAAGCTAATGGGAACATACTTTAACCCCTCAAACGGAGGATTCAGAAAAGCGTCAAGAGATGAGATATATGTAGACAAGACGGGTCTGCTTAATATATTAAACCGCAGACTCATGGCAGAAAAAAACTGTATATCCGTAAGTCATGCGCGCAGATTCGGAAAATCACAGGCAGCACGAATGATAGATGCATATTACAGTCGGGGTTGTGATTCAAGAGAATTGTTTATGGGCTTAAAAATATCGGAGTCGGAGGATTTCCTAAAGCATCTTAATAAGTATAATGTAATTCATCTGGATATATCATCATTTACAGATGATTATACTGATAATGTAGTTAATGAGATAAAAAGACATATTTTTAATGAATTTAAAGAATTATATCCCGATATAGATTATAGCAATTCAACAGCCTGGATATTGAAAAAAGTATATGATAAAACAGAGGAAATCATTGACGGAAAATCTGTGAAATGTCCATTTGTGATTATAGTAGATGAATGGGACTGCATTGTCAGAAACTTTTCTGATAATTTCGCACTTGTACACGAATATCTGCAGTTTCTGCATTCACTGTTTAAAAGTGAAGAATCACAGGAGTTTCTTGCACTCGGATATATAACGGGAATACTGCCGATAAAGAAAATAGAAGATGAATCAGCACTTAACAATTTTCTGGAATACACCATGATCGATTCCGGAAATCTGACAGAATATTTTGGCTTTACAGAAAAAGAAGTAGAAATGCTTTGTGAAAAATATGATATGAATACAGAATCAGTGAAGGAATGGTATAACGGATATCTGATAGACGGACAGCATATGTACAATCCAAATTCGGTATACAATGCAATGATGAGAAAAAAACTTGATTCATACTGGAAAAATACATCGGCATTCAGTACAATAAATACATTCATTACGATTAATTTTGACGGACTCAAAGAAGATATAATGAAAATGTTATCCGGAGAGATGGTATATGTTGATGTAAAAGGATTTGAAAATGATTTATCAATGATAGGAAATAAAGATGATGCACTGACAGCTCTTATACATCTTGGATATCTTGGTTATGATAAAAATGAAAAATCGGCATATATCCCTAATTATGAAGTAAAGGAAGCATATCAGTCCGCATTGTCCAGAGGAAACTGGAGTGAAATATCAAAATCAATTTCAAGATGTGAAGAACTGCTTTTTGCAACGATAAAAGGAGAATCGGACAAAGTAGCAGAACTCCTTGAACTTTCGCATGACACATATACATCAATTTTAAAATACAATGACGAAAATGCGTTGAGTTGTGCGATAACAATGGCATACTTCACAGCACCTGCATATTACACGGTAATAAGAGAACTACCCACAGGCAAAGGCTTTGCGGATATAGCGCTGATACCAAGAGCCGATTCGGGAAGCAAACCGGCGATGATAATTGAGTTAAAATGGGATAAGAACGCAGATACAGCAATAAGGCAGATAAAAGAAAAAAGATACACCGGAAAACTAAAAGGATACGGAAAAGAAATACTGCTTGTCGGTGTAAACTATGATAAGGAAAGCAGAAAGCATGAATGTATCATAGAACGCTGGGATGATGAAAGTACGCATTAATTCCTTTTCTATTTGACATTTTTTATGTTATGAGCTATAATTAAAATTGTGTTTGCTATCACATAATAGTGAACAGAAACACATATATATTATGAAACGAGGATATAAATGAAAGAGTTGTATAATTACAGACAGATGATATTCAGTCTGGTAAAAAAAGACCTTAGGGGGCGATATAAGGGGTCTGTTTTGGGATTTTTGTGGACTTTTATAAATCCGCTTCTGCAACTTATTGTCTATACACTTGTATTTACAACTATTTTACCTGTAGCGGATATTGACAAGTATTATCTTCATCTTTTTGTTGCACTTATTCCTTGGATATTTTTTTCAAGTTCGCTTACAGGTGGATCAGGTTCTGTAATAGCACATAAGGATTTGATAAAGAAGATTTATTTTCCGAGAGCAGTAATACCTATATCATATGTGACAAGTTGTTTTGTGAATATGTTGCTTTGTTTTATAGTGGTGTTTGCCGTTGTTATTCTTTTTGGAAATGGTATAAATTTTGTGGCATTTCTTTATCTTGCTCCTATAATGCTTGTAGAATATATACTGGCGCTTGGAGTTGCGCTTATATCTTCGGCAGTCACTGTATATTTTCGTGATCTTGAACATATACTTGGGATAATAACAATGGCATGGACATATCTTACTCCGATAATGTATCCTATAGAACAGATAACAGAAAATCCTGCTGTTCCGGAGTGGTTCAAGAGTTTGTATATGTTAAATCCTATGACACCGGTGGTACAAGCTTACAGGGATATTCTTTATCATGCCAGAGTACCGGAACTTTCTACGTTGCTTTCTGCATTTCTGCTCGGAATAACTTGTCTTTTAGCAGGGTGCATAATATTTTCAAAGTTACAGAGACGTTTTGCGGAGGAGCTATAAATGGGACAGGAAGATGCTATTGTTATTAAAAATGTCGGAAAAAAGTTTAAAGTATTTCTTGATAAGGGACAGAGCTTTAAAGAAAGAATGCTTTTTAAAAACAGATGTAAATATGAGGAAAGAAATGTGCTCAAAGATATTTCTTTTACAGTAAAAAAAGGTGAAGCAGTAGGTCTTGTAGGTCATAACGGATGCGGTAAAAGTACGCTTTTGAAGCTTATGACAAGAATTCTTTATCCTGACAAAGGTTCTATAGAAATGAAAGGCCGTGTATCCAGCCTTATTGAACTTGGTGCGGGTTTTCATCCTGATATGAGCGGCCGTGAAAATATATATACTAACGCATCAATTTTCGGACTTACCAAAAAGGAAATAGACGCAAGACTTGAAGATATAATAAAATTTTCCGAATTGGAGGCTTTTATTGACAATCCTGTAAGAACTTATTCATCAGGGATGTACATGCGTCTTGCGTTTTCTGTTGCGATAAATGTTGATGCTGATATTTTGCTTATAGATGAAATTCTTGCAGTAGGCGATACAAATTTTCAAGCAAAATGTTTTAACAGATTAAAAGAGATAAAGAAACAAGGTACCACTATAGTCATTGTTTCACACTCTCTTGGACAAATAGAACAGATATGTGATCATTCGATATGGATAGACGGAGGTCTGATACGTGAGTATGGATCGCCGTATGATGTTCATCCTATGTATCTTGAATATATGGGAAGTCATCTTAATTTCGGAGGCAGTACATCAGAAAAAAAATCAGATAACAGATGGGGCAGTATGGCAGCTGAAGTTTCATCTGTTCAGATGCTTGATAAGGATGGAAATGAACAGACATCATTTGTGGTTGGAGCTCCTGTAAAAATACGTGTTACTTATGAATTGAAGGAGAATGTTCCGGATGCTGTATTTGGAATAGGTATTTTCAGAGCAGATGGAGTTCACTGTTATGGAACCAATACCCGTATTGATAAGATGCCTGACTTCGAGATAACAAAAAGTGGATATTTTGAGGTGGATATTGAAAAACTCAACCTTCTTCCGTCTGAATATATTCTTGATGTTTCGATTGAGACAGGTGATGGGATACCGGTTGATTTTTATAAAAATGCAAAGAGATTTATAACATATTCTCCGGTAAGTGATATCGGAGTTTTAAGACTGGATCATAAATGGGAGACTAATTGTTAAAAGGTGGTATAAAAATGTCTGAGTGTGCAGATAAAATTTGTATAGAAGATATTATGAATGAAATACGTGAAGAGATAAAACGTGAAAATTATGACAGTTCAATGCTTAGTTTTGAAGATATTGAATGTGATGAATCACTTATTGATCGAAATACAGCGGCTAGTGGAAATTTCGAAGAAAATTATAAATACTTACGTGCTCATTGTGAGGTAAATCCCAACAAACAGATGCCCGGTGGAGAAGTAGAAGTCTTTGTAAAAAAAGTAATAAGAAAACTGATGAAATTTTATATCGAACCATACAGTCGTGATCAGAATCAACTCAATGTAAGGTATACTCAGATGTTAGGTGCACTTAAAGAAGAAAGTGACAGAACAAATGATTTAATGCAAAAGAAACTTTTAATGCTTGAAAATAAGATTTCAAAGCTTGAAAAGGAAAATGAAGAGCTCAGGAAAATATTAGAGGGAAAGGCATAGACAAATGAGAATATTTCAGATTTTACCGACAATTAGATATGGCGATGCAGTGAGTAACGATACGGTGGCATTGAAAAAAGCTATTGAGGAAATGGGTTATGAAACCGCAATATACGCAGATAATATAGATGATAGAATGTCTGAAGATGTAGCAGAAAATACTTCTAAGATGCCTAAACTCAGAAGTGATGATGTAGTTATATACCATATGGCTATAGGCGCAGATATGACATTTAGATTTGGTAAGTACAAATGTAGGAAAGTGATGATTTATCATAATGTAACCCCTCCTCATTTTTTTGAACAGTATAGTAAAGTTCTCGTAAATGCTACAGAGTATGGTCTTGAATGTGTACGTTATCTTGCTGATAAGGTTGATTATTGTATAGCAGATTCGGATTTTAACAAACAAAATCTTATAGATATGGGTTATAAGTGCCGTATAGATGTGCGTCCTATACTTATCCCATTTGATGATTACAAGAAGCAACCTTCAGAACAAGTTGTTGAAAAGTATAGTAGTGATGGTTATGTAAATATAGTATTTGTCGGAAGAATAGCTCCTAATAAAAAGCAGGAGGATGTGGTAAGAGCTTTTAACTTTTACAAGAAAAATATAAATCCGAAGTCAAGACTCATATTTGTGGGTTCTCCTTCAGGTCTGGAGTGTTATTATGACAGGTTGCAGAGGTATGTAGAGGCTCTTGAACTTCAGGACGTCATTTTTACTGGTCACATAAAGTTTGAGGAGATACTTGCTTTTTACAAGGTTGCTGATATTTTTCTGTGTATGAGTGAACATGAAGGGTTCTGTGTGCCGCTTGTTGAAGCAATGTTTTTTGAAGTTCCGATAATTGCGTATAACAGCTGTGCTGTACCGTATACAATGGGGAACAGTGGTTTGATTGTTGATACTAAAGATCCAGCTGAAATTGCTCTGCTTATGGATAGAATAATGAATGACGAAATTTTAAAAAATAATGTTATTGAAAGTCAGAATAAAAGACTCAAAGATTTTTCATATGAGTCGGTAAAAGAATGCTTTTCCGGATTAATTAAAAATTTTATAGGTTGAAGGAATTTGTAAAAATTGAAAAAAATAGCGCTTGTAAATCAGCGATACGGTCTTGAAGTAAATGGTGGTTCTGAATATTATACAAGACTTATTGCAGAGAGGTTGAAATATAATTTTGAAGTGGATGTTATCACTACAAAAGCACTGGATTATACAACATGGGAAGACTATTATAAATCTGATTATGAGGACATAAACGGTGTACATGTGATACGTTTTTCTGTAAAATCTCAGCGTGATAAAGATTTTGGAAGTTTTAATGTATCGTATCTGACAGAACTTGGGCTAAATGAAAGAGATGTTGAAAAAGAAAAGGTATGGTTTGAAAAGCAAGGGCCGTACTGTCCGGAAGCTATAGAATTTATAAAGAAAAATAAGGATAACTATGATGTATTTATTTTTGTTACTTATCTTTATTATCTTACCGTAATAGGAATGCCTGAAGTTGCAGAAAAGTCTGTATTTATACCTACTGCACATGAAGAACCGTATATTCATTTTAAAACATATGAAAGTCTTTTTAAAAAGCCGGCAGCATATATTTTTCTCACAGACGAAGAGAAATCGCTTGTGCAGGGCCTCTTTGACTGTAGTGATATTCCATGCGATGTTATGGGGACAGGCGTTGACGTGCCTTGTACGCCTGATACAGAGGCGTTTCGTAACAAGTTCAATGTGAAGGATAAATTTATAATTTATGTCGGACGTATTGATGAGGCTAAGGGGTGTACAGGACTTTTTGAAGATTTTACAGAGTATAAAAAAAGAAATTCCCAAAGTCCTCTTAAACTTGTACTTATGGGAAAACCTGTGTGCGATATACCTGAAAGTGATGAAATAATAAATCTTGGATTTGTGAGCGAAGAAGATAAATTTAATGGAATAGCAGCAGCAGAATGTCTTGTTCTTCCATCAAAGTTTGAGAGTTTATCTATATCTGTTCTGGAAGCAATGTCGCTTGGTGTACCTGTACTTGTAAATGGAATATGTGATGTCTTAAAAGGACACTGTGTGAAGAGCAATGGCGGACTTTACTATAAAAATTATTTTGAGTTTGAAGGCTGTCTTAATTTTATGATGAACAATGATAAAAAGATGGAGATAATGAGGGCAAACGCACTAGAATATATAAATGAAAATTACAGATGGGATAATATTATGAAAAAGTTTTCTGATATTATCAATATGGTGTCAAAATAAAATTTTGTATTTTGTAAAAAATCAGATATCTTTTCTGAAATGTTAAACAGGAAAGATATCTGATTTTTGTTTTCTGCAAATACTTCACGCATTTTATGCATATCTTCTGAATATTTTGTCTCTTAAACCAGAAAAACGGTACAGAACCATAATAAGTCAATAGTTCTGTACCATAAAAGTAATTATTCTATTACTTCAACTCTCATAAGATTTGTAGTACCTGAAATTCCGAGTGGTACACCTGCTGTGAGAACAACAGTATCGCCTGTTTTTACAAGTCCTGCTTCTTTAGCAGCGTTTGCAGCATCGAGGAAGAGTTCGTCTGAGTTGGTTTTTTCACCGATTATGATAGGTGAAACACCCCATGACATATTCATCTGACGCTGTATTTTTTCATCTGTAGTACAGCTTACTATAGGCATGTCCGGTCTGTACTTTGAGATAAGTCTTGCTGTAGAGCCTGCTTTTGTTACTGTTATGATAGCACTTGCGTTGAGGTCGTGTGCAGTTGTAACTGTAGCGTGTGCTATAGCGTTTGCTATGTCAGAGTTTGTTGAAGGCGGTCTGTTTGCAAATCTTGAGCGGTAGTTTATGTTCTTTTCTGTTGATTCTGCAATGAGTGCCATTGTTTTGAGTGTGTCAACAGGATAAGCACCTGCAGCAGTTTCGCCCGAAAGCATAATAGCACTTGTACCGTCATATATAGCATTTGCAACGTCTGTTATTTCAGCTCTTGTAGGACGTGGGTTTGAAATCATTGATTCAAGCATCTGTGTAGCTGTGATAACCTGTTTGCCGGCATTGTAACCTTTGTGGATAAGAGTTTTCTGGATAGCAGGTATCTGTTCAAATGGAATTTCTACGCCCATGTCGCCTCTGGCAACCATGATACCGTCAGAAACTTCAAGGATCTCATCAATGTTTTCAACACCGTCAAGGTTTTCGATTTTTGCAATAATGCGTACATCGAACCAGCCGAGACTGTGAGTATATTTTCTGAGGTAGTTTATATCAGCAGAAGATCTTACAAAACTTGCTGCGATAAAATCATAACCCATTTTTGCACCAAATTCGAGGTCATTCATATCAGCTTCACTGATAAAAGGCATAGAAAGCTTTACACCCGGAACGTTGATGCCTTTGTTATTTGAAAGTGTACCGCCATGAATTATTCTGCAAACGATATCAGTAGCAGTTATTTTTTCAACTACAAGTTCAATAACGCCATCGTTGATAAGAATTCTGTTTCCGATTGAAACGTCCTGCGGAAGTTTTTTGAATGATATGCTTCCGATTTCATTTGTACATGGTACATCTTTTGTTGTCAGAGTGTATTTGTCGCCGCCTTTGATTTCTACAGGCTTGTCATCTACAAATTTTCCGAGACGAATTTCAGGACCTTTTGTGTCCATCATTGTTGCAACAGGCATATTGAGCTCTTTGCGCAGTCTTGTTACCTGTTCAAATCTTTTTCTGTGTATCTCGTAGTCCCCGTGTGAAAAGTTGAATCTGGCAACGTTCATACCGCCGGCTATAAGCTCACGCATAACATTGTCATCATCTGTAGATGGTCCTATAGTGCATACTATTTTAGTCTTACGCATATTTTATCCTCCGTTTATGCATTAAAGCATTTACATTTATATTCCTTTATATTATATCCTAATAACGTATATCGGTCAAGGTTTTTGAGAGAAATATTTACTGTTTATTTGCCGAAAAATATGTACAAAATCATATTTCTGAAATTTCATAAGAAAGATTTTTTCATGATTTGTGAAAAAAATCAAGCCGTTATTACTCAAAACAACAGCTTGATTTTTTTATTATTAAGATGATCAATTAAGATGATTATTAAGAAGCTTTAAAAAGTCCTCTGAGGAGGTTATAGAAGTGCGGCTGTACTGTTGAGTCGCCGTGTCCTCCTGAGTTTACAAAATGATAGATGTGTTCTGCACCGTTTTTAGTCATCATATTGTGGTATGATTCAGGGAAGTTATAAACAACTGTATCATTTCCGCCTGCTGAAAGAAGTATCAGATAAGGAGTATCATAAGCAGGTTTTACTTCATTTTCCTGAATCTGTCCCGGATGTGAAGACGGATCTCCCGGAGTAAGACCCGGAGCAGGACAAGCAGAACCAATGTAGCCAAATACGTCACTTCGTGTAAGTCCTATAAAGAGTGACTCACGTCCTCCCATTGAAAAGCCTGTTATAGCTGTGTTTTCTCTTCCTGTTTTTACAGAGAAAGTCTTTTCTATATAAGGCATAAGGTCAGTGAAAAGATCGTTTATGAAGTTATCGTAGTTGAGAGAGTTCTGAAGGTCCATTCCTGAACAGCTTTCCTGAGTTTTGCTAGTGTAGATGTATGGGAATACAACTATCATTTCTTCTGCCTCGTTGCTTGCGATAAGGTTTCCGAGCATATTCTGAACAGCACCCATTTTCATGAGTGAATCTTCATTTTCCCAGTAACCGTGCATAGCGTAGAGAACAGGATATTTCTTACTGCTGTCATAACCGGCAGGAAGAAGTACATTTACATTTGTTGTACGTTCTCTTGTTGTAGAATAATATGTGTATTTTTTGAGAGAACCGTAGTCAACACCGTTTTGTGCCATTGTAACGCCGGATTTTGCGTTTTCTGTAACTTTACTGCTAAAATTTTTCATATATTCTGATGGTGTAACAGAAGGAACATTCTCCTGATTATTATTGTTTGTTACATTATCATCTTTTTTTTTTAAGTCGTCTGATATGCCTGCAAGATACTCACAAAGAGAGATTACATCATGAATATTTACAGAACCGTCAGCGTTTACATCAGCAGCACTGCTTGCCGCACTGTTTGTAAAACCGTTTGTTATTCCTGATTTCATAAGACAAAGATCAGAAATGTTGATTTTTCCGTCACTGTTTATATCTCCGGGAGTTACGGTTATTGGTTTAGGTCCGTCTATTGATGTTCCTGCTACTGCACCTATGATATCATCAACATAAAAATCAACAAGTGATTCCGGTGTTTCTATTACAAGTGCAAGGTTTGAAGCATCTGAAGGAATTTTGTAGTTTTTATTATATAACTGTACAAATTCACCTTTTATTGTAGACTGTGTGTCAAGATGAACATACTGTGTTTCTCCGCTTGCATCTTCGTACTGGAATGTCATAAGAAATTCTTCTGAAGAACTGCCGGTATTATATGCAACATTTGCACTGAAACAATATTCGTTACCCGGTTTGAACACTGCTGTACTGAGTGATTTCTGTATACCGTTCCATGAACTTTCTCTGTTGGAAACGCATATTGATTTTGAACCTGAGTATGACATTGAACTGCTGAGTTCTGCACTTATAGCACCTCTTGGATTCCAGTCATCTGTTGATGATTCAAAATCATCATGGAAGTAGTAACCGTTAGCATCGGGTTCGATAGGTTTAGTTTCAGTTCCTGCAGGATTGTTTCCGTCACCCCATTCGGATTCAGGGATAAGTCCTGCTACTGCATAATATGCATCTTTGGGCTGGTTCTGTGTGTTGTGGAGAAGCGGTGCGTTTTCGGTTTTTATCCATGTATTTGAGTCGTTAGGACCCCATACACATACGGCTGTTACTTTACCGGGCATTCCTGCTTTGTTTACGTCTACAGCCGCCTTGAAGATGGCTTTGTACTTATCAGCCTGACTTGAAGCGTATTTGCCTGATTCAGTACTTACATCAAGTTCTGTTATCTGTACCTGACAACCGATCGACGCAAATTTTTTGAGTGCGGTTGTATATGCGCTTACGCCTGAGAAACCATCCATATTTGCATTGATATGTGACTGCATTCCTATACCGTCGAGAACGCCTTTCTTGTAAAGTGATTCACACATTGATGCGATAGCATCTCTTTTGTGATCCCAGTATTCATTGTAGTCGTTATAGAAGAGTGCGCAGTTTTCAGGTGCGTACTTTCTTGCGTATGTAAAAGCTTTTTCTACGAATTTGTTGCTGCCGTAAACTTGTACCCATGGTGATTTACCGTTTCCGTATCCCGGTTCTCTTGCACCACCGTGATTTTTAGTTCTGTTTGAGTCATCACTTACACATTCGTTACATACGTCATATGCGTAGAGGTTGAGCGTAGGATACTGTTTTTTGATTTCGGCAAACATATTTTTTATGTAACTTTCCATTCTCTGGTCCATTACAGATTCAGAAACCCAGTTTCCGTACTGGTCAAAGTTTTCTTTGAATACCCATTCAGGAGTCTGGCTGTGCCATACAAGAGTATGTCCTCTTACACCGATATTGTTCTGAGCGCAGAAGTCAAGTATACTTGCGGCATTGCCGAGAGAAACACCTATATTTGTACCGCTACTCTTGGATTTGTTCATTGTTGCATCAGGTTTCATTTCATTTTCCATAGTGATACTGTTGTATTCACGCAAGATAAGTGAAGTTATAGGTGACTGCTTTACTGTTCCGCCATTAAGTACAGAACCTACACGGAAGTAGTTTGCATATATGTCTTTGAGACCTGCTGAAGCAGCGTAGGCAGTGTTTGGAATAAATTTATCTCCTGTGATCTTAAAATTATCAAAGAAGAAATCAGCTGTACTGTCTGTTGTGATTTTGAATACAAAGCAGGAACTGCCTTTTGGTGCAGTAAACTTTGCATTAAGAGTTGTCCATTCTGATGAGCCTACCTCTTTTTTAGCGATAGTTACTGTTTCATATGTTTTCATATCATCAAGAAGATAGGTAACATCAAGTTTAAAATATTCGTTATCATTTTCTTCATGATATACGTCAACATTGTATTCGTATGATTTGCCAGGTTCGATATAGAAACTCTTGTCAGAGGACGCTCCGTCTGCATTTGTAAGACGATTGCTGACGAACATACTTCTTGAACTGTCGGCGTTTACTCCAAAAACAGATTCGACAGAAGTGGCGTCGCCAAGGTGCGTCCAGCCGTCATAGTCTATTTCGAAATCATTATCGACCAGAAGTGCCTGAGACTTTTGTATATTCTGTCCGGGCATATACGCTAACATACCTAGTGAAAATGTCAGCGCAGTAAGAATTGAACAAACTTTTTTTAAATTCATGTTCATAATACATAAAATCCTTTCCCAATATTAGTTTACATTGTGGTATGTATCTATATTATGACACGAAAATTTCATAAATATAACCCATATTCTGAATTTAAAGTGGATAAAATGAATTTTTTTTGTTTTTTATAAAGTATCTATTGTTGTACCGGGGTAATAGTGCATAAGAATTTCTTTATATGTTTTACCCGACTGAGCCATAGCATTTGCACCGTACTGGCTCATTCCGACACCATGTCCGTAACCTCTGGTGGTTATTTTGAATCCGTAGTCAGAAGAGTATGATATGTCAAAGTTTGCTGAACGTAAAGAAAGTATGGTACGAAGCTGTGTTCCGTTTATGGTTTTATTTCCGGCCTTCATACTCATAACAGTGCCTGATTTGCTTTTTTCATTTATTTTAAACCACTGATCACAATCTTTTTCAAATGATATATCACTGTATTCGGAAGTCAGTCTGGCTGATATCTCTTCCGCAGTAAAGACATATTCTTCAGTATATTTCGGAGCTGAGGTGTCAGTTGGACTTTCTGCAGGTATAAGATATTCAACAGGATTTCCCCATATATTTTCAGCGCTTTCAGTGATGCCCGATGACATTGAGTGAAAAGCTGCAATGATCGGGGTATCGTTGTATGTTAGTATTTCATTGATTACCTCATCAACGGCTTCCGACACTTTAGTGTAGTATTCATCGTATTTGTCGCCGTAATATTTTTTTATCTCGTCACTGTTGAAGTACGCCTGATATTTTGAACTGTCATTTGAAAAATCAGCTCCCAGAAGTTCCGGATCAGGTGCATTGCGTTCGGCGACAGACTGGCGTACAGCATATGTGTGTGCAGCTATTGCCTGTGCTTTGAGGGCTTCTTTATGAAAAGAGGCAGGCATTTCAGCACAGACTGCGCCTATTATATAGTCACGTACACTTATGTTATAAACTTGTCCGTCATTGATATCAAGAACTGAAAAGTATTCACGATCTGTAGAGGGTGATTTTGTTTTAAAAATATCAGCGGGTTGTTTTGATACTACAGAAACAACTTCAGAAGAAGAATCTGTTTTTTTTAAGGAATGATCCGGTGATGATTTGTCAATTGCAAGTGAGAGGGCTGGAACTGTCATAAGCAGTGCCGAAAAACAGGAAATGATACTTAACATATTTTTCATGGTGTTCTCCTTTGGTTTTGTAGGTATAGGCCAAAAAAGGCAGGTTCATATTAGCTCAAAATATGAAATACATATAGGTTTTACCGTACATATTGACATGTGAGTCAATAATAGTGTATTATTATATATAGTTATAGTTTAATCGAAAGGATATGTTGTAAAATGGATAATGTACAGTTTGCTCCTATAGAGAATTTATGCAATAAATTGAAAGATTATTCTTCAATAGAACCAAATTTATATGATAAATTTCATGTAAAGAGAGGTCTGAGAAAGTCAGACGGAACAGGTGTAATGGCGGGTATTACCAAGATTTGCAATGTTCACGGATATATAATCAATGAAAATGAAGTTGAACCGATACCGGGCGAACTCATTTACAGAGGATACAACATAAAGGATCTTGTTGAAAATGCAGATAAGGAAGACAGATACGGCTTTGAAGAAGTTGCGTATTTACTTCTTTTCGGAGATCTTCCTACAAAAAGCGAACTTAATGAATTCAATCAGGCAATAATAGGTGCGCGTGAACTTCCGGGAAATTTCGCTGAAGATATGATACTCAAAGCACCTTCCATAAATATTATGAATAAAATGGCTCGTTGTGTACTTGCTCTTTATTCATATGATGATACAGGCGAAGATACATCACTTGCATCAGAAATGCGTAAAGCAGTAAGCCTTCTTGCAAAGCTTCCTGTAATAATGACACATGCATATCAGGTGCAACAGCGTCATTATTACAACAAAAGTATGATAATTCACCCGCTCAGAGCAAATGAAAGTACAGCGGAAAATATACTTTCCATGCTCAGAATAGACAGACAGTATACACCTCAGGAAGCACATCTTCTTGACACGCTTCTTATGCTTCACGCTGAACACGGTGGCGGTAACAACTCTACTTTTACATGTCGTGTGCTTACATCTTCCGGTACAGATGCATATTCTGCATATTCAGCAGCTATAGGCTCACTTAAAGGACCGAGACATGGCGGTGCAAACAAGAAAGTAACCCAGATGATAGAAGATTTTAAAGCAAATATTAAAAACTGGGATAATGAAGGTCAGGTAGCCGATTATGTAAGAAAGACTATCAGAAAAGAAACAAATGACCATACAGGTCTTGTTTACGGAATGGGTCACGCTGTATATACACTTTCAGACCCAAGAGCTGTAATACTCAAAAAGAAGGCTTTTGAACTTGCAAAGGGTACTGAATTTGAAGCAGAGTTTAAGCTTCTTGAAAATATAGAACGTACAACACCTGAGATTTTCAAAGAACTCAAGGGTGACGGAAAAGTTATATGCGCAAATGTAGATATGTATTCCGGACTCGTATATAAGATGCTCGGTATACCTGAAGATCTTTACACACCGCTTTTTGCCGTTTCAAGAATTGCAGGCTGGGCTGCACACCGTATGGAAGAAATACTTACAGGCGGAAGAATAATAAGACCTGCATATAAGGCAGTAGCAAAGAAAAGAGAATATTTTGATATAGAAAACCGATAAAAAACAAAAAGTACATGACAAACGATTATGATTGTCATGTACTTTATTGATTTTTTTATCTTATTATTTAAGACCGCAGCATTTTTTATACTTCTTACCGCTTCCACAAGGACATTCGCTGTTAGGAGCGATTTTGTTAGAAGTTATATGTTTTGATTTTTTAGAGAGTGCAGTATAAACCGGTGTAACAGGGTTGGACGGCTTTTGCGGAGTGCATACAGCCTTTTTGAAAAGTTCAAAATCAGCTTTGTTAAGATGCTGTTCAAATGTTTTGATAAGTTCCTTTGAAGGATTACGTACATCAGAGTAAATAGACTGTCTTGCAAATATTCTGAGTTCGTCTTCATTTTTAGCGTTCATTATTCCTTCTAAAAATTCACTTACAAATGTCCACAGACAGTGGTATTTATTTTTGAAATCATTTGCAAGTGCATTTATCGGAGTTTTTCTTGCACTTTCAACAATATCCATTTTTGCACTGAAGATAAGGTACTTCATGAGATTTTCATCATATTCGCTTGTTTTGAAGTACGCATTTACAGCACGCATTGCATATACTGCGATGTTATTTACATCAGCATTATAAACGATCACTGACATTTCAAACTGTGCGCATGCTTTGCGGAAGTTATTATCATTTTTCAGTGTTGAACAAAGCTTGTACATTATAGCTATAAGTTCATTGAAGAGTGTAAGTGCGGAAAAACCGTTAGGAGTATCAGACATAAAGCTGATAACGTCTGCACAGAATGAAGGAGTTATGATATCAGGGTACTTTTCTGCGATAACATTGAGATAGTCAGCAGTAATTTTGGTATCTTCGCCATTTACTCTTGAATCGTCAGCGCAGACAAAGATCATAGCGGTACACATAGCGAGAAGCTGAGTGTCGAGGTTCTTTTGTCTGAAGTCTGACATAAGATTTTCAAGTCTTTCAGTGAGTATCTTATGTTCCTTGTTTTCAAGAAAATAATCGCTTAGATCCTGAATTATTTCAGGATAAACAGCGTCGCTTTCAAGACATTCGTTAAACTTTGCAACAGCTTTTTTGTTCCATTTTCTTTCAAAATATGAATTTGCAAGCTGATGATGATATTCTATGTCATCAGGATTTTTTTCAAGTGCATTTTCAAGTATTTTTATGGATTTTCCTGCGTTTCCGGAGTTTCTGTAGGCAGAAGCAAGTTTAAGTATAACTTTTCTGGAATCCGGTGCCTCTGAATATGCTTTTTCGAGAATGGCTACAGAGTCTATGTATTTTCCGGTACTGGTAAGTTTATCGCTCTCATCGCACATTTTTACTATATCTGATGATATATTTTCCGGTTGTGTATATCTGATCATTTTAGTTATCCTTTCGCTTATTGTTGTAAATCGGAAAATTTAAATAATAAAATTATATTGATTTACATGCGTACACAGGCAGAATAGTACGCATAGGGTCAAAAAAGTCCTATGAATATTATATAACATAAAAAATATTATGTCAATCAGTTTTGATGGAGGAATAAGTAATGAAAAAAACATTGTATATATCGGACCTTGACGGAACACTTCTTGACAGTAATGCGGAAGTATCAGAGTATACAGTCGGGAGATTAAATGAGTTTATAGGAAAAGGCGGTTATTTTAGCATAGCAACAGCAAGAACAGCGGCTACTGCAATGATAATAACAAAAGATATAAACATAAATGTACCTGTCGTTCTGATGAATGGCGTGTGTGTATTTGATACGGTGAAAAACGAATATGTAAAAAAAGAAGAGATAAGTGATGATATATTTTTAAATCTTGTAGATGTGCTCAGCAGATTTAAGCTGTCAGGATTTATGTTTACATTAAACGGAAATGAACTTGATACTTACTATGAAAATACAGATTCGCCTAATGCACGAAAATTTGTAGAGGAACGTGAAAGAAAATTCGGAAAGGTTTTCAAAAAAACAAGCTCCTTCTATGAATGCCGTGAAAAAAATGTGATCTATTATTCCGTTACAGATAAGTTTGATGTGCTTTCGCCAGTTTATGATGCTTTAAAGCAGGTAGAAGGTCTGCACCTTGATTTTTATCGTGATGTGTATGCAACTGATTACTGGTATCTCGAAATAAGTTCATGTAAAGCGTCAAAGTATAATGCGGTTATGTTTATCCGTGAAAAATACGGTTTTGATGAGGTAGTAGGTTTCGGTGACAATCTGAATGATATCCCTCTTTTTAATGCATGCGACAGGGCGTATGCTGTAGCAAATGCCAAGGAAGAAGTGAAAGAGGCGTCAGACGGGATTATTCTTTCAAATCTTGAAGACGGTGTAGCTAAAAAAATATGCAGTGAGTGTTTTTGAAAAAAGGGTCTATGAAACTTGTTTTATACACTCAGTTGCCTGCCTTTTCTGCATTCTGAGCCAGTTGATAAAACCGTATATATCATTTACAAGAAAGACAATAAAACAAACAATGACCGATATATATGATTTATCCTCATATGCCGCAAGCGACCACAGTATTATGAGTATAATGTCATTTGACGCATAGGCAAGAGCAAAATACGGATTTCTTTTGTATGTAAGAAACATCGCTATAAAGCTTGTGGTAACAGATATTGTACTTGGGATTATATTTGCAGTATTAAAGGCATTTAATATGAAGTAAAAGGCGACAGTTACTGTCAAGGCGAGAATTAGCATAAAAGAAATTTCTTTTTTATTTACAGATTTGATTTTTACTTCGGAATGATTGTTGCCATAAGGGTTTTTTAGCCATGATATCAAAGCTATCAGAGCCATTGGCGCAGTCATTCCGAGATAAGTTATCATTTCGCCGTAGTATCGAAACGACAGTGATATCATACCGTAAATGATACTGAAAATTATCATAAGTATCTGACCTGCAGGATTTCCTTTGGCGTTGAAGATAAGTGAAGTAACGCCGATAAGTGACGCTGTAAGTGTCAGATAGTTCTCTTTGTCAAATATGCAAAATGATGTGATAATGAAAAATACTGACAAACACCAGAGCGTTATTTCAGTTTTAGAAAAATAGTTCCCGATTCTTTTTGAAACAGACATAAAAATAACCTCCAAAAAAATAAGCACTCGAATATACATCTTCTAAGGAAACGCTGATTTACTCATAAATCAGCGTGGGGGGACGGGGCGAAGCCCCGTAACTCTCCCGTTTAATCAGTGTTTCCTTACGACCTGACGATGTATAAACGAATGCTTTTTGCATTCCTACCCGGTGGCAGTTTTGTTATGGCGTCCCGAAGAGGACTCGAACCTCCGATCTACCGCTTAGGAGGCGGTTGCGTTATCCACTACGCTACCGGGACGCATTTTGCAACACTATAAATAGCGATTTGCAAAATTAATTATATCATATGTTATTAAAAAATACAATAGTAAATTAAAAAATATTTCATTGTTTAATCCATATTTTGTAAAGTCAATGCAATGGCTTCTTCGGATATACCGGCTTTGCGCATAGATTCGATCATGCTCTGTTGTGTTTTTTTCTTAGTTTCGATTATGGCTTTTTCTTCAGCTTTTTTAGCCTCAAGTATGGCGTTTTTGGCTTTTTCTTCAGCTTCTTTTATGCCTTCCATGCGAGCATCTTCTATAAGTTCTTTAATAGCCTGACACATATTGACTCCTCCTTGTGAATTAGCCGGGATTTTAAATGATGTGAATGTTCTGAGAAATTCTAATGCAGATTTATCAAGGGTATTGAATCTGTCTTCGTTATTACGAATCATATCCATAAATTTTGTTTTGTCTTTTGAATATTTAACACACAAAAATATTTCACGAAGATTGCTGTTGAACATATTGATTTCATTGTCGGACATTTTATGCGGGTCGATAAGATGTAAGTGATAGTTTGGAAGATATTTGAAAAATTCTTTGTCTTTACAATCAATAAGTTCGTGAAGTGACAGTGGTTCGTTCCATGGTTCCTGACCAAAATTTATGACAATGGTTATGACCGGAATAAGTTTTTCATCTTTAGGAAGATCGGTAAAGAAATCGCTACCTTTAGATTTTTCTTTAACCTGCATGATATAGGAAAGCGAATCATACAGCATATTTCTTACAGGCATAGCACGATTTACATAGCTTTGATTTTCAAAACCGGTCATAAAAACTATTCTATCGGTTTTACCTGATTTTTCAATTTTTTTAACAACATCTCTGTATCTTTCTTTACCAATAGGTTTTTTTGAATCAACAGAAATCATAATAGCTTGAGCGCTGTCAGCTTCATAAAGATTTTCGGGAAGAATTACTTTCTTACCGTTATACAAATAGAAGTTTACTGCATCAGCAAAAAAAGTGTTGTTTTTCATGAGTTCTTTTGCAGCAATATCAATAGTTCCCATTAATGTTCTCCTCTCTTATTATAACATTGTTTCTAAGACTTAGCAACCGAGAATATTTTACCATATAATATAGAGCACGTAAATGCTTTTGCCCTAAAACGCAGAAAAATGCCCTGAAATGTATGTAATTTCATAAAAATGGATTGCGAGTAAACCAAAAAAGTTATTGTTTGTATCATAAAAATATGCTATAATTATCTGGTGTGATGACAAATAAAAATAAACAGAAAGGAAAATGGAAGATGGATAAAGCCGGATATTCATTTGAAAAACTTTCGGAAAGCATATATGTATGTGCAAGTGAAGATCATCGTTTTGGGACAGATGCATTTTTACTGACTGATTTTACAAATTATAAGAGAAATGACCTTGTTTGCGAATTGGGGACAGGGTGCGGAATAATTTCACTTATAATGTCAAGAGAAAATGCACCAAGACAGATATATGCTGTAGATATACAGGAAAATGCAATCGAACAGCTTAAACTTGGAATAGAAAAAAGCAACCTTACAAATATTGTTCCGGTATGCGCAGATCTTAAGGTTTTGTGGGACGAAGCACCGCTGGGAAAATGTTCTCTGGTTGTATGCAATCCGCCTTATAAAGCTGCCAATGCAGGAATAGAGAGCGTCCTCACATCACAGCGTATTGCAAGACATGAGATATTATGTGATATAAATGATGTCTGCCGTGCGGCAAACAGACTGCTGAAGTTTGGCGGAAGGCTCTGTATGTGTAATCGTCCTGAAAGACTCGGAGACGTTATAGTGGCAATGAAAGCAAATGATATAGAGCCAAAAATGCTGAGATTTGTAAGCAATACACCATCGCAGGCACCGTGGCTTTTCCTTATAGAAGGCAAGAAGGGTTCAAAGCCGTATATGAAAGTAGCTCCGCAGTTATATATGCAGGGTGAAAACGGTTATTCGGACGAAGTAAAAAGAATATATAAGATAAACTGATATTTAGAAAGGGTTGGAATCATGCCGGGAACGCTTTATGTACTGGGAACTCCTATAGGAAATATTTCCGATATAACGCTCAGAGCGCTTGATATACTAAGTGAAGTGGATTTCATAGCGGCTGAGGATACAAGAGTAACTTTGAAACTTCTCAATAAATATGATATAAAAAAACAACTTGTAAGCTATCACGATCACAGTTCAAGACTTTGTGCTGACAATATAATCAACAGATTAATGGCAGGGGAAAGCTGTGCAGTAGTAACAGATGCAGGAATGCCATGTATTTCAGACCCGGGAGAAGGTCTGGTAAAGCTTTGTTATGAAAATGAGATACCTGTAAAAGTTGTTCCGGGGCCGAGTGCTGTAGTTTCTGCGCTTGCTATTTCCGGACTTGACACTTCCAGATTTTCTTTTGAAGGATTTTTGTCAGTGACCAAAAAACAGAGAAATGAACATCTTGAACAGGTAAAGAACAATACAAACACCATGATATTTTACGAAGCACCGCATAAGCTTATGAATACGCTTGGCGATATGCTAAAGGTATTTGGTGACAGAAAAATTTCGCTTTGTCGTGAACTTACGAAAGTATATGAAGAAGTGATACGCTGTACTATTTCCGAAGCGATATCATATTATGAAAACAAATCTCCGAAAGGTGAGTATGTACTCGTTATAGAAGGTGCAAAACCTGAGGAAAAACCGGAGTTCACAATAGAGCAAGCTGTTGATATTGTGTGCGACCTGATAGAAAAAGGTGAAAAGACTATAACTGCCTGCAAGACAGTTGCGACACAGACAGGGTATAAAAAAAGTGAGCTGTATCAGCTCGTAAATGAAAGAAAATAGGACAGGCGTTTTTTCGCCTGTCCTTTTTAATAATCCCCCGAAGTATCGGGCATAAGTTTAAATTCTATCTCAAAGACGTCTTTGTTTCCGTCTTCGTCAAATCTTGCAACCTTTGCATGAACGGTGTCATTGGCACCTTTTTCTCCGAGAGATTCCATAAATGAATCATAGTCGGTAACCGGTTTACCTTCTACTTCAAATATGATATCTTCAGGCTTAAGTTCGGTGTTTGCTATATCGCAGTCTTCGCTTATTTCGCTTATAAGAAGGCCCGGACAAAGTTTTTCGGCTTCGGCAAGTTCCTTATCAAGTCCGACAAATGATATCCCTACTTTGAATCGGCCTGCAACATATCCGTTTGCGATAAGTTCTTCTATTATAGGTTTTGCATCATTTATTGTGATGGCAAATCCAAGACCCTCGTAACTTGCGTTTATAACATCAACATATTTTGAAGATGTTATCCCTATGACCTGACCATACATATTTACAAGTGCGCCACCTGAGTTTCCAGGGCTTATAGCAGCGTCAGTCTGTATGCAGTTCATTTCATGTGATGTTGAGTCGGCACGTATCATTCTGTTTACAGCCGATATACAGCCTTCAGATACGCTTCCTGTAAGACCGCCGGGATTTCCTATTGCAACTACCTGTTCGCCCTGCACAGCCTCATCGGAGTTTCCGAAAACAGCTACAGGAAGTTCCGTTCCTGCAGGGTCTATTTTTATTACAGCTATATCAGTTTTGGAGTCATAACCGATAGTTGTAGCTTCATATAATGAATTATCGCCAAGAGAAACCTCAACAGCTTTTCCTGAGCTTATAACATGGGCATTTGTGACTATATATCCGTCTTTTGAAAGAATTATACCTGAACCTGTACCGGATATACGTTTTTTAGTGATTTCCGGATAGGTTATTATTTCGACTATAGACGGACCGACTTCTTTTGCAATTCCTGCTGTTGTATATTTTCCGGTTTCATCTGTATACTCTGGAGAAGCAGGACGTGAATTTAGTCCGAGTACAACAAGATTGTCAGTGTCTGATGAATAAAAGCCACTGTCTATTCCGAGATATCCTGTTATTATCATATATGATGAAAAAGCAAGTGCAAGAAAAATCATAAGCACTGCGAGTATAGAAAACGGCTTTGGCATTTTCGGTGCTTCTTCTTCGAGGATATTGTTATAATCAGAAAAGCAACGAAAGCTTTCAGTCTGATATTCTTCTATATTTTTTTCAAAAATATTATTTGTATCCATATACTACCTCTGAATTTTGCCGGTTATCATGGATATAGTCGTCATCTGTTATCAGATATCATTGAATTTTTCATTAAATTCAAATTTGTATCCGACTCCCCAGACAGTTTTTATCGACCATTGTTCAGATACACCGTCAAGTTTTTCTCTTAATCTTTTTATATGAACGTCAACTGTTCTTGAATCACCGTAGTATTCAAATCCCCATACTTCGTCAAGAAGCTGGTCTCTTGTATATACTCTGTTCGGATTTGATGCAAGATAGAAGAGAAGTTCAAGTTCTTTAGGTGGAGCATCTTTTGTTTTTCCATTTACTTTCAGTTCGTATTTTGACATGTTTACAATAAGATTGTCGTAAGTCACTTCTCTTGTTTCGATGATATTTGACTGATTTACACGTCTGTTTACGGCTTTTATACGTGCCATTACTTCTTTTATATCAAAGGGTTTGACTATATAGTCGTCAGCTCCGAGTTCAAGACCGAGAACTTTGTCAAAGGTTTCGCTTTTGGAAGTTATGATAATAAGCGGGATATTTGATTTTTTTCTTACTTCTCTGCATATCTGCCAGCCATCAGTTTTCGGAATTACAACATCAAGAAGTATGATATCGGGCTTCAGTGCATTGAACTTTATAAGAGCCTCGTCTCCGTCATGGGAGAGTATAACGCTGTAACCATCTTTTTCGAGAGAAGCTTTAAGAGTGTTACAACAGTTTTTGTCTTCGTCTATAATGAGTACCTTTCCTAGTGGCATCTTTATCATCCTTTTTATCATTAAATTATGGTTGAATGTATTTGAAATTTTAAAATTTTTGTGATAAATATGTTTACTATTTTATTATACAATATTAACGAATTGTGTACAAGCTTTTAATATGAATAAATTATTTCTAAATAATGAATAAGTTCATAATTAGTTCATAAATTGTATATAGTTGATATATCAGGGTTAAAATAACGAGAATTAGCACATAATTTCTTGTGTAATATGTGCAAGTGCACAAAGTTTTAGAAATATTAGTGAAAACACTTGATTTTTTATAGTAACTTGATAAAATATAATTAGCACTCAAAGATAATGAGTGCTAATAAATTTGATAATTAAATATTATATATAATACAAGGAGGAAATATATTATGACAATCAAACCATTAGCAGACAGAGTAGTTGTAAAAATGACTGAGGCAGAAGAAACAACAAAGAGCGGTATCATTCTTACAGGTTCTGCAAAGGAAAAGCCACAGGTATCTGAAATAGTTGCAGTAGGTCCTGGTGGAATGGTTGACGGCAACGAAGTTAAGATGTACGTAAAACCGGGAGACAAGGTACTTACAAGCAAGTACTCAGGTACAGAAGTAAAGATCGATGGTGTTGAATATACAATTCTTAAGCAGGAAGATATCCTCGCTATAGTAGAATAATATAAGAAATAAACAGAGAAAAAGGAGTTTTTAGATATGGCTAAGAATATTTGTTACGGTGAAGACGCTAGAAAAGCATTGCAGGCCGGTATTGACAAGCTTGCTGATACAGTAAAGATCACACTCGGACCTAAGGGCAGAAACGTTGTTCTTGATAAGAAATTCGGTGCTCCGCTCATCACAAATGACGGTGTTACAATAGCAAAGGAAATCGAACTTGAAGATGCATTTGAAAACATGGGTGCTCAGCTCGTTAAGGAAGTTGCTACAAAGACAAATGATGCAGCAGGTGACGGTACAACAACAGCTACACTTCTCGCACAGGCTCTTATCCGTGAAGGTATGAAGAATATCGCAGCAGGTGCAAACCCTATGATCGTAAAGAAGGGTATCTCCAAGGCTGTTGACGTTGCTGTAAAGTCTATCGTTGATAACTCAAAGGTAGTAGACGGAACAGATGATATCGCAAGAGTTGCTACTATTTCTTCAGCAGATGAAACAGTAGGAAAGCTTATTGCAGAAGCTATGGAAAAGGTTACAGCTGACGGTGTTATCACTATTGAAGAAAGCAAGACAGCAGAAACATACAGCGAAGTTGTTGAAGGTATGCAGTTTGACAGAGGTTATATCTCACCATACATGGTAACAGATACAGATAAGATGACAGCTGTTATTGATGATGCATATATCCTTATCACAGATAAGAAGATATCATCAATTCAGGATATTCTTCCACTTCTCGAACAGATCGTTCAGGCAGGCAAGAAGCTTGTTATCATCGCTGAAGATATCGAAGGCGAAGCACTTACAACACTCGTTCTCAACAAACTCAGAGGAACATTTGTATGTGTTGGTGTAAAGGCTCCGGGATTTGGCGACAGACGTAAGGAAATGCTCAAGGATATCGCTATTCTTACAGGCGGTGAAGTTATCACAGAAGAACTCGGCCTTGATATCAAGGAAACAACAATTGATCAGCTTGGTCGTGCAAGACAGGTTGTTGTTCAGAAGGAAAATACTATTATCGTTGACGGCGCTGGCTCAAGCGATGACATAAAGGACAGACTCAACCAGATCAAGTCACAGATGGAAGTTACAACATCTGATTTTGATAAGGAAAAACTTCAGGAAAGAGTTGCTAAGCTTTCAGGCGGTATCGCTGTTATCAAGGTTGGTGCAGCTACAGAAATCGAAATGAAGGAAAAGAAACTCAGAATCGAAGACGCTCTTGCAGCTACAAAGGCAGCTGTAGAAGAAGGTATCGTAGCAGGTGGCGGTACAGCACTTATCAATGCTATGCCGGCTGTTGAAAAGCTCATTCCTTCACTTGACGGCGATGAAAAGACAGGTGCTAAGATTGTACTCAAGGCTCTTGAAGAACCGGTTCGTCAGATCGCACTCAATGCAGGTCTTGAAGGTAGCGTAATTATCGATAAGATCAGACGTTCACGTAAGGTTGGCTACGGCTTTGACGCTTACAAGGAACAGTATGTAGATATGATCCCTGCAGGTATCGTTGATCCTACAAAGGTAACTCGTTCAGCACTTCAGAACGCAGCTTCCGTAGCGGCAATGGTACTCACAACAGAAAGTCTTGTGGCAGATGTAAAGGAAGAAAATCCTGCACCACCAATGATGCCACAGGGCGGCGGAATGGGATTCTAATTTAAAAAATTTCCCCTCCTTTTATTAATATAAATTCACTTCCTGTCGGGAGTGAATTAGAAAAAGCCAAAAAAGCATTCTTTTTACGGAATGCTTTTTTGGCTTTTATATTGTAGTTACATAAAAATAAATCATTAGACTTTTTAGCTGTTTTTTATATATGCTTGTGGTTTAGTAAAAGATTTGCAAATGGTTTGAATGTGAGTGTTCCGGAGTTGGACTCTGTTGAATAATACGGGCTTAACTGTAAAGTGGATTCTGTTTTCAGTTTTATGAAAAGTAATGCAGTGTTTTGTGCGTCTACAAGAGCGTCGTGGATATTTTCGTTGTAGTCCAGTCCGGCAATTATCAAAGCGTCTGAAAGCTTGTACACTTTTGGAGAATTCATCTTTTCACTGAATATCTCCTGACAGTCTTCCCATTCTTTAAAATATTTATCAAACTCAGGTATGTCAATGTATTTGTAATACATTTCTCTTGACATCTGATATGAGTCAGTGTCGCTCCATGATACAAAAACAGGATTTTCGGGTAACCATTTTATCAGACTGTCAATAGCCTCCTGAAGCTTAGGTGCGTTTTCCAGATCTGAATCATTGATACCTGTAAGGTTGTGGATATAATCGTCTAAAGCACCGAATTCAGGGGAAACATAGGTTTTGAATGAATCGGTGATCTCAAGTTTTTCGTTGACTTTGACAGCTCCGATTTCAATGATTTCGTTACGGCAAGGGTATAAGTCCTTTTTTACGGAAGATGGTACTTTACACATTTCCAAATCTATTATTACGTATTGATTTGTTTCCATATAAGTATACCTCTTAATTTCTTTTGTCTAAAATGTTGTGTGGATTTTTATATTTTTTCCTTGGTGATTATAACACCTTAGGTGCATTTTTTACGATTTTTTTGTTTTCATGCATATCAAGATAAGCTTTTTCCATAAGAACGTTTATATCGGGAATGTCACCTTTGATATGTTCAGCATATCCGACAGCAAGTGAAAAAGGATATCCTTCATATTTTGAATACTCATACTGTAACTCTTTTTCAAGACGTTTCTTTATGGATATCTGTGACAGGCATATGAACTGACCGCCGTTGACTCTGTAAACAGAGCCTTTGTTTCCGGCTACCTTCATCAAAATATTTCCGCATCGTGTAATGGCTGTATCACCTTTGTCATTTCCATAGCTGTTGTTTATATTACCTAGATAGTTTATATCGCAAATGGTTATATGTATTCCTTGGCAGAGAATAGGATTTTGCGAGAGTTCCTGTATCTGCCGTTCAAATGTTTCCTTGTTGAAGGTTTGTGTCATTTTATCTGTTGCATTGTCAAGTTCGATTTTGTCTTTTTTGTTTTGTATAATATTTTTTCTGAGTTCATATATAAATATTATGAGGATCAGTGATATGGTGATCCCAAGAATTATTGCAATAGCAAGAGATTTTTCAGAACTTTCCGTACTGTCGTTGTCTGAAGAAGAAACAGGGTCGGAAGTAATATTTTCAGAAGGTATCATGTCATCGGGAGGAGGTATCATACCATCTGAGGGAGGCTGACCGGGAATCATGCCATCAGGAGGAGGCATCATACCGTCCGGAGGAGGCTGACCTGGGATCATACCATCAGGAGGAGGTATCATTCCTCCCTGAGGCAGTTGTCCGGGAATCATGCCATTCTGAACATTTGAGTCCGGAGTCTGTGACTTACCGTCATAAAGTTCTGTCATAGTAAAATCGTCCATGTATATATCCATTTTGCCATTAGAGGACTCGATATACATATAGGCGGTCTGTGTAAGTTCCGGAAATTCAAAAGTACCATATACTTCAGTCCATTTTCCGGGCTCTACTCTCGTTATACTTACAGGTGTGTACAAATCACCGTAAGATGAATCAGTGCTTTTTAATGTACACATTATATTTTCGGCACTCGTACTTTCATGATAAACATAAAAATGTATGCTGTACTGTACTCCCGGTTTAAGAATTTGCTGGCAGTCAAGAGTAGCACCGTGCCAGCCGTCAGATCTGTTGGTTGCTTTAAGACACGATTTTCCGGAATAACTCATAGTATCACATATTTCAAGTTTTATATTTCCCATGGTATTAAGAAAACCGTCTGTTGACTGTTCAAATCCTGCTGATTTTATAACTGTATCTTCAGCTGAAATATTTATATCAGATTTTGTTGAAATTGAAGGTAAGAGCATAGCAGATATAATAAGTGCAGATAATTTTTTGTTCATAAATTTTAGTCACCTCCGAAATTTTACGTTACCTCAGATGTCGATTTTAAATTTTCTGAGAGTTTCTGCGTTCTTGGCTCTGATAACATTTTTGTTTTCAAGCATTTCATTTTCGGCTATACCGATAAGTGCTTTTATACCTGAACGTGTGTCATCTCTTGAAAAAGAAAATCCTGATGCAACAAAGAACGGGTATTTATAGTTTTGTTTTGAAGCAAGTTCAAATTCGTTTTCTATTTTATTTCTGAATGGTGTGTTTGAAATACATACAAATCTGTTTGCATCTGTGCGGTACACTTTACCGTTTCGTCCGACTATGCTCATAAGTATGCCGGCACATCTGATTATTGCTTCATCTCCTGTACTGTATCCGTAAATTTCATTGATCTGACCCACAAAGCTTACGTCACAAACTGCAACATACAGTTCTTTGTACATAGAAGGGGAGATAGTAAGAGCTTCTATTTTTTTATTGTATTCTTCTTTCTTAAATGCTTTTGTCATAGGATCAAGTGATTTTGATGATTTTACACCAAGCTTGTTGTTTTGTAAGAGATATCTGAGCAACAAAGCAAGAAGAATCAGTATAATTATTATAACAAGTACTGCAGTGAATCCTGAACTGTCATTTTTATCATGATTATCTTCTGATTTTTTTTCTGTTATTTCAGTTTTGACAGGATCGCTGACGGCAGGTGCTTGGACGGTAGCTTCGGTTTCTTCTTTTATACTTTCTTTGGTTGTATTTTCTTCGGGTGCAGGAGTTGCCTTTTGCGTAATTTCAGAAGTTATTTCCGATTGGACCGGTTCTGCATTTGCAACAAGTGTTATATTAACGTCGTCTATGCATATATCCATGACACCTGAGGCTGATTCTATATATATTGCATATTGCAGTGCATCGGGAGGTACAGTGAAGGTTCCGGTAATCTCTGTCCATGTCTGTGACGGCATTTCTACTTTTGCTACTGTATTGTAAGAAGTACTGCCGTCTGCTGTTGTAGTTTTCATTGTACAAAGTATGTTTTCGGGATTTTCTGAGTAATGAAATACATGAGCTTTGAAATCATATGTGTTTCCCGGAATTATAGACGGGTGATCGAAGAAACCTGCGCCGTTCCATGCCTGTGTACGATTTGTAACTCTAAGGCATGAGTTACTGTTGTTTCCGTTTGCTGTATCAATATTAAGCGTTACAATTCCCATAGGTATAATATCAGATGCAGTGGCTGTATTTTCAAAGTCAAGTGATATTACGGAGTCACCGGGTTGAAATGCTTTGATTTTCTGAGTATTTTGAAAAGAATTTAAAGTTAAAGCAGATATGATTGATAATAAAATTATGTTGTGTTTTTTGATCATAGAATCACCCCTGTTTGTATAAATTATTTTTAAGAAATATAAAATATGTATAATTATATTATAACATTTTAATATGAATTTGTCTATATATATGATAGTTTTTGTGCTTTTTTAATATATTTAAGAAAAGAACCTCCCGTATGAATTTTTAGAGAGGCTCTTTTGTTTTACCATATGTTTTAATGTGGGAGTTTTGTCATATTTTCATTAGTTACAACTTCACTCAAAGCAGTTGATATCAGTTCTGCAATGTCAAAATTTCTCTCGTCACCATTGGCAAATCCTGTTGAGATTGAAAAAGGATAGTTACATGGTTTTGAAGTTTCATACTTGATTTCTTTTTCAAGCTGTTCTTTTATAGGTTTTACTGACATACAGACAAATTCATTGTTGTTTGTACGATATACAGAACCTGCTTTTCCTGCGGCTCTTAAAACTATTGTAGCACATCTTTCTACTGCCTCATCTTTGTATTTGAGTGTTTCTTCGGTAAAGTTTATGCTGCAAACTACTATATTGATATCTTTGCACATATCAGGTTTCTGAGAAAGTATTTCAATTTCTTGTTTTAGTTCATCTGCATCAAATACAGTAAATTTTGGTTTGTCAGAATGCTTTTTGCGTTTTTTTATTAGAAGCGCGACAGCTATGATTACTATAAATGTTGCAGATATAGAAATAACTAAAACAGGAGATACAGTTTTTTCGTCATGTTTTTCGTCCTGATTATCAGAGGTGTCATTAAGGAGGTCAGAGGTTCTTCTGATACTTACATTGTCAATATAAAAAGGTAATGTATCAGGTGAAACTGTTAGTTTCTTATCAGGACAAGTGTTTATCAAAAGCTGTATATGCTGAGCATCACCCGGAATAGTAAATCTGCCTTTAAGCTCTGTCCATGTATCAGGGATAACAGTTACAGCAGAGAGTTCATGCGATATAAGAGCACCTGCAGATATATATTGTATAGAGAATTTGAAATCATGGTTTTCTGAGGATTCGTTTATCGAATATAATACAAAGGCGCTAAATGTAATATCAGTCTGTTTAGGTAAAAACTCTGCGTTTAACAGTATACCGTCTGATGAATTTTTACGATCGTCAATATATATGGAATAACGTCCTGAATTTACATACTCGTATGTGCGTATGAGTCTTACTGCTCCATTTTCTTTCCATTCACCGGGTCCGTTTTCAAAGTTAAAAGAATAATTTGCACTTGCAGTGTCTGAATCAGCGTATATTATATGGCAGTAAGGATAAATAATAAACAATATAACAGAAACTAATAATATTACGACTTTTTTGTACATATATCTCACCCTTTCCCTATAAAATTATTTTTATTTGATAAAAATTTGTTGAATATATTAGTTTAATTATAACATTTTACAATAATTTTGTCTATATACACATTAACAAAAAATCTCCTCTTTTTTTTGTAGAGGAGATTTCTTGAAATTATCTTACTGCAAATTCAGCATTTTGTGATTTTATAAGTTGCTTGTTTTCATACATTGCCTTA
Organism: Ruminococcus sp.; assembly: GCA_015066745.1. Lineage (GTDB taxonomy): Bacteria > Bacillota > Clostridia > Oscillospirales > Ruminococcaceae > HUN007. The sequence continues at coordinate 66,048 of SVNW01000003.1, forward strand.
TCGGCTTTTGTTATCAAATCGTTTATATCCGGTGTTTCATCGGATTCATTGTGTGAAAATCCAACAGCAACAGAGAATGGATAACCGTTATATTTTGAAGTTTCGATTTCGATTTCTTTTTTGATCTGTTCTTCAAAAGAATTTTGAGACATACATACAAATTCGTCTCCGCCTGTTCTGTAAACAAGACCTTTTTTACCTACTGCTTTCAGAAGGAGAGCGCCACATCGTGTTATTGCTTCATCGCCCATTTCGTGACCGTAGTTATCATTTACAAATTTAAGAAAGTTTACGTCGCATACCGCTATGTACATACCTTTACACATTTCAGGTTCATCTTTTAAGATGTTTATCTTCTGTTCATATGTGTTTCGGTTAAGTGTCTGTGTCATAGCGTCAAGTGCGGCACTCATAAGAGCACGATTGGTTTTTACAGCATTCATAACTATTTTTCTTACAAGTATTGTAAGCGCTGTAAGTATACATAATGAAGAAACGACGATTATACAAACGAATATAGTATGTCTTTTTTTGGCTATTGAAGTTTTTACTATATTTGCGTCATCAACGTAAAATGACATGAGGTCGTTTATATCTTCAGTATCTTCTTCGACTTCACCTGTTTGTATGTACATATATGTATTTCTTGCACCTTTTGGAATTACAAAATCACCGCTTACTTTTGTCCATTTGTTCTTTTCGACTTCTGTTGTAGCTACATTTTCGTAGTATGTAGAGCCGTCTAAATCATACTGGAGATTAAGCTGAAAGAGATGACTGTTTTCGTATTCGTTACCTGTGTAAAATACATATAAGCTGTATGTGTTGCTTATATCCTGGTCGATAAAGTTTATACCTCTTGAAAGTCCGCTCCAGTATACGTCACGGTCTGTAATATAAACCGAATAATTTCCCGAATGAGCATATTCATCGGTTCTTACTATACGTATATCACTTCTTGAGTTCCATTCTTCAAGGTCAGACTCAAAGCTGTATTTGTATTCGTCTTCCTGAGGTATGTGTTCAAGTGATTCGTTATTTGATACAGCGACCGGTGTATCGGAATAGATGTGCATATTATCTATATAAAAGTCAAGCTGTGCATTTGAAGCTTCAACATAAAGGCAAGGTGAATTGAAATCGTCTGCTGTAGATATATCGCCTTCAAGCAATGTCCATTTGCCCGGAGCAATTGATGCAGTGGCTACAGAATTGTATGTTGTAGTTCCGTTGGAGTTTTTCCAGCGCATAGTCATTGTTATAGTTTCAGCCGTACTGCTTTCGTGATAAACATATCCTGCAATATGATATGTTTTTGATGCAACTATAAGGTCATCAAGAAGTTTTGAAGGTCCGTCCCAGTTGGCTTTTCGTGAAGATGCTTTTAGTGAGGCTTCGCCTGAGGCGTGATGGTCATAGTCAAGAGTAAGAGTTGCCACGTCTACAGGAGTCCAGTTGTCAGCAGTACCGGCTTCAAAATCAGAGTGTAAAATGCAGTGAGGCATAGATGTCGGTGCTGTATAACTCATCTGTACCTTAGGATCTGTCTTTATATTTGGATTTGATGCAGGTGGTGCATCCACAACCCCATTTTCTACCATTTCCAGAGTCAGCATATCAATATATATATCCATACTGGTGTGAGTTGCCTCAAAGTACAGGGTAGAAGATGATATGTCTGAAGGAATAGTAAATTCGCTTGATATTTCTGTCCATGTTGAAGACGGTACAGAAACTACGGCAATATTGTCGTATGAATCGGTTGCATTGTTGTCAGTTGTTTTTAATGTACACTTTATATCCTCGGCTGAGAGCTGGTCATGAAATACAAAAGCTGTAATTTTATAACTTTTGCCCGGTTGCAATATATTGTTATTACTTATAGCAACACCGTTCCAGTTTGCAGTTCTTTTTGTTACTTTAAGACAATGGTTTCCCGAATATGATTTTGTGTTATCGACAACAAGTGAAACATTCCCCATAGTAGTCAGGCCTTCGAGTGATGCATTTTCAAAGTCAGCCTGTAAAACAATATCATTTTCCTCACCATAGCAGACCCCTGATAACGATGATACCACCACTGCAAGTGACAGAATAAATGACGAAAATCCCCTGATAATCCTGTTTTTCATTAATATTCACCTCTTTATAGCATGATGTAAGAACTTTAAATTTCTTTGTGAAATATGCTAATAATATTATATCATTTTTTTAAAGTTTTGTCTATATGCACATTGATTAAAAAAATATAAATATTATTGTAAAGATATAACCACGATATATTTCATAAAAATATATAATAACTAAAAAATTATTTCATTTCCTTTTCGATTCTGGATTTGATTTTTTCTTTGTTAAGGTACATCTCTGCGTCTGCACGTTTTATAATAACTTCTATATCAGGTGTATCACCGTCAAGTTTAGCATCATAGTGTGCAGAACCTGTTGCAACCGAGAAAAGACAGCCTATAGTCTGTTCTTCTGCTATGTCAAGTTGCCTGCGTATATCTTTTTCATTGTTTGCAGTACTTATACAAATAAATTCGTCACCGCCGGTTCTGAAAACATCGCCTTTTGGATTTATTGCTTTTCGTAGTATCTGAGCGCATCTGACAATGACTTCATCGCCACGTTCATGCCCATAGCTGTCATTTATGAGTTTGAGAAAGTTTACATCACATACTGTTATAAATATTTTTTTACATTCTTCAGTATTTTCTTTGTAATATTTCAGTTTTTCTTCGTATGCATTTCTGTTAAGTACTGTTGTCATATAGTCTACTGATGCATTTTTAAGTTTTGTTTTTATATTTTTATTTTTCATAATAAGATTTTTAAAAAGCAGTGCTACTATGCCAAGTGAAATAACGATAACAGAGATTATGGTCAGAATTATTGTTTTATTTTGTTTTTTTAGTTTATCGCTTACAATAACTCGTACATCATCAATGTAAAATGAAAGAAGATCGCTTACGGTAGCATCTTCAACATTTTCTACATGGTCTGACTGTACATACAGTGAAACATTTCTTGCTCCTTTGGGCACATTAAAATCTCCGCTGATTTTTGTCCATGTGTTCTTTTTGATAACTTCAGTGGATATTACTTCATATGATGTTACGCCCTCAAGTTCATACTGAAGCTGAAGTAGAAATCTATGGCTTTCATCATATTCTTTTCCGTTGTACATTATGTACATAGAATAATTGTAACTTAAATCACGTGTTATAAAGTCAATGTTTTTTATTGCGCCGTTCCAGGTTTCGACTCTGTCTGATATATAGAGTGAATATGCCCCGGAATGATTATATTCGTTGGTTCGTATTATACGGCTTTCGCCTCGTGATGTCCAGCCGTTTATATCGTGTTCGAAATCATAAATGTATTCCTTGGTAGTCTGCTCGACAGGTGTGTTTTCTGATATAGATTCTGATTTTTCAGGTGCTTTTCCGTAAATCTCTGCGTTATCAATATAAAACGGAGCATTTCCCTGGTCGGTTTCAATATAAAGCAATGATGTTAAGCAGTCTGCAGGTGAACTGATGCTTCCCTGCAGTAAAGTCCATGTATAAGGCTTGACCTTTTCGGAGGATATGGTGGTATAGGAAGTATTTCCGTTTGAGTTTTTCCATTTTTCTGTCATGGTAAAAGTTATTTCGGAAACGCCCTCATGATATATATATACAGAAAATGTGTATATATTGTCGCCCATGATGTATTTTGTTGTATCAAGAGAAGGCCCGTCCCATTCAGCTTCTCTTTTTGTTATCATAAGGCTTGATTTCCCCGAATAACTATTATCAGTTGAAGATAACAGTTTTCCTTCACCCATAGGCATCCAGTTTTCGAGTGTACCATCTTCAAATTCATTTGTCATTATAAGATTGTCTTTTATAATAATATCATTGATATCGTTTATTTGAGTAGAATCAGGAGATGGGGTGGTGATATCTGCAGGATCAGCCATAAACACTTTCATTGAGTCAATGTTAAATTCAAGAGCAGGATTTGGTGACTCAACATAGTAGAGGATTTCTTTCATTTCGGAAGGCGGAGAGGTAAGTGTTCCTTCAATCAGCGTCCATTTTTTCGGAGGAACTTCTACAGTGTTGATATATTCGTACAAAACGCTTCCTTCTGAATCTGTCCATTTCATTGTCCACATAAATGTTTCAGCTGAAGTGCTTTCATGGTATACATATCCCTGAAAGTAGTATGGTGTGGAAGGTTTCAGATAATTTGTTATAATAAGCGAAGGTCCGTTCCAGTTTTGCTGACGGTTGGTAATGCGTAGACTGGAAGAACCGTCGTAGCTGATATTACTGTCAATAGAAGGTGTTCCTGAGCCAAGACACCCCCAGCTTTCAGTTGTTCCACTTTCAAAATTACTTTCTATTAAAGGGGGAGCGTGCGTATCTTTTTCAGCCTGGCAATGTAATGTAGTTTTTGAAGAAAATATAGTAAACATGAAAAGAAAAATAGTAAGGATACTAACAAATTTGTTCCGTTTCATTTATTTCACCACCTTTATTGTGTATATAAACAAAAATCACTAACATAATTATATCATTTTCTGATAAATTTGTCTATATGCATATTGCCTAAAGTATGACAACTAAATTGTTTTTACGATAAAAAAGCTTTGCAAATAAAAAAACAAAAAAGATATGACACATAAAAATGTAAGTCATATCTCTTTTGTCTGATTATCTTTTTTAATATTACACAAATCAGGATTTTTTTCTTTGCATCTTTTTTTATCAAGATACATTTCTTTGTCTGCTCTTTCAAGAATTTGTTTTATATCCGGGGTATCGCCGTCGATATCGGGCGAGTATTCGGAAAATCCAACAGCTACTGAAAAAATATTATCTTTTTCAAATGATGAGGCTTCGTCAATAACTTTTTTGAAATGCTCTTTAAATGGTTTATAGGAAACACATAAAAATTCATCTCCACCTGTACGGAAGACATCACCTTCTACGTTTTCGGTAGCAAGTCTGGCGCATTTACAAATAATCTTGTCACCCGCCTCATGACCTATATTGTCATTTGCATATTTAAGAAAGTTTACATCACAAACTGCAAAGTACAGAGATTTTAGTTTATCAGGTTCTTTTGATATATCCTCAAGAAATTTCTGATATGCATTTCTGTTGAGCGTATTTGTCATCTTGTCTTTCATTGCAAGTTCGATTATAGTCTGATTTGAAATTTTCTTTTTCTTCCATTTGCGTAAAACTTTTAATGTTATGATCACTAAAACTGTTACAAATGCGATTATTACCAATAACACTATTATTGTCTTTACAGGTGATACTGATATGTTTTTAAATGAGACGTTATCAATATAAAAGTTTGTTACATAACTTTTGTGCATCTGTTCTGAGTTGTTTTCAGTATATATTGCCAGTGTTATGTCAGTTGCTTTTTTAGGAAGTTCTATAATGCCTGAAACCTTAGACCAGCTGTTTTTCTGTATTTCTTCAGATGATATTCTTTCACTTAAACTCTTGCCGTTTACAACATAATTTATCAATGTATAAAAGTTGAGCCTTTCCGGTGCATCTTTATCATTGTACATGATATATGCGTTATAAGAGTAGTTTTTTTTATCTTCGAGGAAATTTGCCTGTATTTTAAGCGGGTCTGCAGAACTTTTACGTCCGCTTACCAGAAGTGAAGATTTACCAAGATAACTATAGTCAGAGACAGTTTTGATAGATGCGTTGTTGATGCTAAACAACTTATTGTAATTACCGTTTTCAAAATCGATAGTAACCTGGGAAATAGGATCATTGGTGTTAGTTACAGGAGAAACGGTTGTAATTATATTTTCATTCTGAACTGTAGATGAGTCGGCGACCGCCTGGGATACTGCCGGTTGAGTAACCGATGGCAGATCGCCTATATTAAGTAATCCTTTTATATGAAAATCATCAATATTAAAGTTTATAGTTTCATTTCCACACTCAATATATATGATAGAAGCTTTATAATCTTCGAGTGATGTAAATGAGCCGGATATATTGGTCCAGGTATTGGGTGGAACATCTGTTTGTTCAATATGTCTGAATTCGTCTGTATTGTTATTACTGGTAAAACGTGCGGTAGCTCTGAAAGTTATAGTTTCATTACCCTCATGATAAACGTACAATGAAACGGAATATGTTTCGTTTTTTGCTATAAGATTTGTTGTATTAAGGCTTGGACCGTTAAAAAAGTTACTTCTTCCCATGATTTTCAGACTTGATGAGCCTGTGTAATAATTCTGATTGTCAATTGAAAGTGAGCCGTTTGCCACAACGTCCCATTCACTTAACAAAGCATCAAAGTCATATGACAATTCCTGCATGGTATGTTCATCTGCAAAAACTGAGAGTGGAGTATTTATAAAAAGTAATAATATAATTATTATGGTACTTAGCAGTTTTGATGGTAAAGTACGTTTGCTCATTACGACAGGCTCACCTCCTTTATTTTCGTGCGAATTCCGGATATTTTTTCTTTATTGATTCTTTGTTAAGATACATGTCTGTATCGGCACGTTTAACTATAGCTCTGATATCAGGACAAATGCCGTCAAGACTTTCGTTATATGATGCAAATCCTACAGCAACTGAAAATGGATATCCCTGATATTTCTGTGATTCAATAGCGAGTTGCTGTGTTATTTCTTTTTTTATAGGCGTATTTGATATGCATACAAATTCGTCTCCGCCTGTTCTGTATACGTCACCTTTTTTTCCGAGTGCTGTTATCAAAGACTGTGCACATCTTATGATTGCGGAGTCGCCTTCTTTATGACCATAATTATCATTGAGATGTTTTAAAAAGTTTACATCACATACTGCAACAAATACGGTTTTGCATTTATCGGGATTATTTTCAAGCCATGTCATTTTTTCTTCATAAGTATTTCGGTTGAAAGCTTTTGTCATGGCATCTTTGGAAGCAAGAAGAAGGGCTTCCTGTGTTTTCTTTTTTGAACGTAATATGAGAATAACTATCAGTGCTATGACAGATACAGAAACTATACCTATCAATATATAAAATAAAGTTTTCATAGTTTTCTTTCTGTTCATAACAGTACTGTCTATGATATCTATTTTATCTATATAAAAAGGCATAAGGTCATCAGCTGTAGCAAATTCCACGTTTATCTGTTCTGTCTGAATATAAAACATAACATTTTTTGCGTCTTCAGGCAAGGTGTATTCACCTTGTATCTTAGACCAGCTGTTTTTTTGTATTTTCTTTCTTGCTATAACTTCATATGAAACATTTCCGTTGTATTCATACTGAAGCTGAAGCAAAAATGTATGGCTGTCGGAAAGATCGTTTCCGGTGTACATAACATTTGCAGAATACAGATAACTTGTATTTCTCTGAATAGAATTGATATTTACCGCAGGTCCGTTCCATGTTTCAGTTCTTCCGGTTGTATAGAGTGAATACTTTCCTGAACAGCTGTATGCGTCAGTTCTTGAAATCTCTATATCACCTCTTTGTACCCAGTTTTCTGTATCTTCTTCAAAATCATAGCCAAATTCGGCTGTTTTTACTTCTTCAGCGGAAGATACATCAAAAGAGGAGTCGCCAAATATGTAAATATTATCTATATTGAATATGAGATTTGTGTTTTGTGATTCAAAATAAATATCAGAAGAAGCGACATTAAGCGGAGCTTCTACAGAACCTGTAAGTTTTGTCCATGTATTTGGCTGTATAGTTTCGCTTGCAATGTTGTTAAATGTTGTAGTTCCGTCAGAGTTTACCCATTTTACAGACCATGATATAGTTTCTTCGATTTCGCTCTGATGAAATACATATCCTTCAAAATAGTATGTATTCTCAGGAGCAATGTAAGATGTTGTTGTAAGCGAAGGTCCGTTCCAGCTTTGTATTCTTCCGACAGTACTTATACTTACGTTTCCGCTGTATGCATTCTGAGAATCAATTACCAGCTGCCCGCTTCCGTTGACGTGCCATTCATCAAAACTGTTATCTTCAAAATCTGAATGAAAAACTTCAGAAAGTCTGGTTGTATCTGATGTGTCAGCAGAAATTGCAATAAGACACATCGGTGAAAATGATACTGATAATAAAGTAAAAATCAATACTATATAAGTATATATGCTCCTTTTCATAATTTCCCCACCTTTATATCACGGATGTGATAATTTCCCCATGTGATTTTCAAGTTTACTTAAATATATTATATCACTTTTATGTTATGTTGTCTATAATATTGCTGTTTTTTTATGAAAAATATTATCTTTTTCTGATATTGATAAAAATATGAAAGCTCCTTTGAAAGTGCCAAAGGAGCTTTTGTCATCAACGATTCTGAGGCGAATGTTTTGCTTTGAGTGTAAGTTTGTTTTCATACATTGCCTTGTCAGCACGTGTTATTATTTGTTTGATATCCGGTGAATCAGAATCAAGATTTGTATCTGCATTTGCAAATCCGATCGCTACGAAGAATGGATATCCCTGATAACTTTGTGTTTCGATTTCAAGTTCACGTTTGATGTCTTCTTCAAGAGAAACATCGGACATACACATAAACTCGTCACCGCCTGTTCTGTAGACAGTTCCTTTTTTACCTGCTGCTCTCAGGAAAACCTGTGCACAGCGTATGATAGCTTCATCACCTTTTTCATGACCATAGTGTTCGTTTATATATCCCAAGAAGTTTATATCACATAAAGCAATGTGAAGATTTTTACACTCTTCGGGGTGATCTTCAAGATATATAGCTTTTTGTTCGTAAGAATTTTTATCAAGTGCCTGTGTCATAGCGTCAAATGATGAATTTTTATCGTTTGAGTATGCACGTATCTGAGTATTGCCTGATGACTTCTTTCTGAGAATAATTGTAGCTACGATTATAAGTATTATTGCAACAGCAGCTATTATATATATTATCAGCATGTTATTGCTCTTTGCGTTGCTGGTTGCTGTAGGGTCGGAAACGATAACATTGTCAACGTAGAAAGGAAGGAGATTATCTGTACTGTCGCCTGAAGATTCGGGTGTCTGTAAGTAGAGAACAACATTTGCCACGCCTACCGGTACAGTAAAACTACCGCTGAGAGTTTTCCAGTCACCTTTTTTCAGAGTTTCTCTTGCTACTTCCTGATATATCATATTTCCTTCAAACTCATACTGAAGATTTAGCTGGAAATCCTGGCTGTCAGGGGCATTTTCATCGTTGAACATAACATCTGCCGAATAATTATAAGGAAGGTTTCGTTGTATAAAATCTATGTTAACGGATGGGCCGTGCCAGTGTATTGCGCGGTCATCAACGAAGAGAGAATACTGACCTTCAGTGAAATACTGGTCGTTTCTCATAAGTCTGACTTCTCCTCTGGCAAGCCATTTTTCAAAATCTTCTTCAAAAGAATATTTGTATTCGTTCTGGTCTATTATTATATTATTATCAACAGAATTTTCGTTTTCTGCTTCGTTTTCGTTATTGTTTGCATTGTTATCATTGTTATTATTATTGTTGTTGTTACCTGAAGAACCTGAACCGCCAATCTGGGTTATTTTTACGTCATCTACACAGAAATCGAGTTCTACTGTAAGTGCTTCGAGGTATGTGGTGATAGAAATAGTGTCCTGTGGAATTTCCATAGTTCCTTTTATTATAGTCCACTGATTTGGAGGAACATCTACCGAAGCGATATTATGGAAAGCGTCTATTCCGTCAGAACCTACAAATTTTATTGACCACATAAGTGCTTCTGATACCTCGGATTCATGATATACATATGCTTCAAAAGTATACTTTGAACCACATTCAAGAATATTTGTTGCGTTGTATGCCGGGCCGTTCCAGCTCTGTGTACGTTCAGACATCTTCATACAAGCATTTCCGCTGTTTGCTGTGCTTGTGTCGATAGCAAGTTTACCTGTCCCGCCCAGCGGTGACCAGCCGGTAAAACTGTTATCTTCAAAATCTGCCAGAAGAACTGCTTCTTCACCATCAGCATGTACGTTATATGTATTCAGACCTGATATTGTTGATGTTAACAGAAGAGAAGCGACCATAAATTTTGCTAATAAAGATGATGTTTTAAATCTCATAAATTTCCACCTCTTTGCTTTAATTTTTTTATCATTATTTGTATGTACAATATGTTAATAATATTATAACATTTTTATATGGTTTTGTCCATATGCATATTAATAAAATAAACTCAAATTATCTGTACAAAATTAATATATTATTATATGTAAAACTCTATCAAATTAATTGATTTTTACAAATACATATGATATAATGTAAATAAGGGGGAGATGTAAACGATTTTATAAGGAGGAGTATTTTTTGGAAGTTACAATAAAAGATGTGGCGAAGCTTGCAGGGGTTTCTGTTGCCACTATTTCACGAGTACTCAATAATAGTGCCATTGTTTCACCCGAAACAACAAAAAAAGTGAATGAAGCTATAAAAGAATTGAATTACAGACCAAATTTTCTTGGGAGAAATCTTCGTAAAAGAGAGACTAATGTAATTCTTGCTCTTATACCTTCCACTGAGCAGACGTATTATAGTGAGATACTCCATGGTATGCAGGTAAAGGCTGCAGATTACGGATATGATATTTTTATGAGTGTTACAAACAGTTACCTTCAGCTTGAGGAAAAACTTCTTGGAATGCTTTACAACCGAATAGTTGATGCTGCTATACTTCTCGGAACACAGCTTAGCAGTGAACGACTAAATGAGATAGCAGATACCGATTATATAGCACTCTGCTGTGAAGGTGTGGAAGGTGCTGATGTTCTCAATATAACAATAGACAATGAAAAAGCGGCTTATGATGCAGTAAGCTATCTTATATCCATAGGTCACAGGCAGATAGGTATGGTATCTACCGAAGTAAGAGCCCCTTCATCTGTTGCCAGGGAAAAAGGATATATGAGAGCTTTGCGTGACGCAGGTATACCGTTTGAGGATAAATATCTTTACAGAGGAACTTATGATTTTTCAAGTGGCGGAGAGGCTCTTGAGAAGTTTATGGCACTTGACAGAAAACCTACAGGTATATTTGCCATATCTGATTTTCTTGCCGCAGGAGTAGTGAAAAAAGCATCTTCACTTGGTATCAAAACAGGAAGAGATTTTTCTGTTATGGGATTTGATAATATAAGCATGGCAGGAATGTATACGCCATCGATCTCAACCGTAGAACAACCATGTTTTAAAATGGGTGTAAAAGTCGTGGAACTTCTTATCGAAAATATGAATGGTTGTTCTCATAAGGGAGATCTGATATTACCGCACAGCCTTGTTTTAAGAGAAACAACAGGGGACTGACAAATAAAAAGTCGTGTCACATCATAAGTGATGCGATTTTTTTATTTCTTCACAGCGTTTTTCAAGAATATCATGTTTGTTTTCTGTTTTATCCATTATTACTTCATTAAGAAGTATATTCAGAACATATCCTATATTTTTGCCATGGATCTCATGTTTCTGAAGGTCTGAGCCGTTTATCCGAAGGGCTTTTAGCGATGTACATTCATTTTTTGCAAGTATGTCAAGATAAGTTTCTCTTACAAAGTTCATATCGTTTAGCGGTTTTTGATTTTCTCCGTCTTTTGAGAGAGAATCTGCTATCTGTACTTCTATGAGTTTTTCAAAAAGTTCAGTTCCTGTTATTGACATAGTTTTTTTGATATCTTGTCTGGTTGTAAATTTAGTATCATGATATTTTATGAGTTGTGTAACATCATTTATAGTTTTATTGTCATATTTCATGCGACGCAGTATTTCAAAAGCCAATTGAGAGCTTTTTTGAGGGTGTCCGATAAAGTGACCTCTTCCTTTTTCGTCAAGTTTAAAACAACATGGTTTGGCAATGTCATGCAAAAGCATGGTAAGTCTTATAAGAGGGTCACACGGAGCATTTTTTACAGCTCTTGCAGTGTGTTCCCATACAGTGTACCTGTGATACACACTATGTTGTTCAAAGCCGACAGTTTCTGCGATCTCAGGAATAAATACAGCTATAACGTCATGGTATTTCATAAGTATATCAAAAACAGCTTTTCCGCACAGGAGTTTGTCAAGTTCTGTGCGTATCCGTTCTACTGCTATCATTGATAATGTGTCTTTTAGTGAAAAAATACATTTTTCAGTTTCGGGTTCTATTGTGAAGTCAAGTTGTGACGCGAATCTTACTGCACGCATTATTCTGAGCGCGTCCTCATCAAATCTTTTCATAGGATCGCCTACACAGCGTATTATCTTATTTTTAAGGTCTTCTTTTCCGTTAAAAAAATCAGCAGTTTCATTGAGATTATTGTAGGCGAGTGCGTTTACAGTAAAATCACGTCTTGACAGGTCATCCTGAAGATTTTTTGAAAATGAAACTGATTCAGGGTGGCGTTTGTCTGTATATGCGCCGTCTATACGGTATGTGGTAATTTCTATGAGCATTTTATTTATAAGAACTGCGATAGTTCCGTGTTTTTTTCCGATATCTATGCATTTGAAGTCTTTGAATACTTCCTGAGTTTCTTCAGGCAGTGCATTTGTGGTTATATCATAGTCGTTTGGTGTTTTTGATAATAGAAAATCACGCACACAGCCACCGACTATATACGCTTCAAATCCATGTGAGTTAAGCATTTTAAGTGCTAACTGAACATTTTCAGGAATATTTATCATCTGAGTTTTTCCTTTCTGTATTTTAGTAAATACGAGCAATAATAACATTATATCATGATTTTAAATTGTTTTCTATAGGTTATCATACATTTATCACATAAAAAAATAGAATATATACTAGGACTTATAAGAAACATAGATAGTGTAATAACATACAGCTATTTTTAGTTTTAAAGAGAAGTAAACGAAAGGAAAGATATAAAATGTTTGAAAATAACAACTATGACCCTCAGAATCAGAACAGAGAAGTTGTTTATAGCAGTGAAAATGATAATATAATGAATTTTACAGAGGAGAGCCCTAAGAAAAAAGGAAAGGGTGCTAAGAAAGTATTTAAGGCTATAGGTATTTTGTGCGGAGCTTTGCTTATATCAGTCGGCTCAATAGCCGGATACAAATATGCCGATGAACATGGAATACCGTTTATAGAGGACAATAAAACAAAGGAAATTACTACAGAACATGAAAAACTTCCTGTTCCTGATGAGGAAAACGAAGAGAAAAAAGAAATTGTTTCTTCAATAGACAGAACAAAATATCAGACAGAAAGTGTTCTTAATATATCAAACGAAGATGAACCTATGTCAACACAGGCAATATATAAGGAAGTTATGCCATCGGTTGTTGGTATTACTGCTGTCTGCCAGTATCAGACTGCGGATTCATTCGGATTTTTCGGATATACTCCTGGTACCGTTGAAGAAGTACCGGGAACAGGAACAGGTATAGTTATGTCCGAAGACGGATATATACTTACAAATGCGCACGTTATTTACAGTGATGATTACGGCATGGCTGTATCAGTGACCATACTCATGCACGATGAAACAGAGTATGACGCTCAGATAGTCGGTTATGATGTTCAGACAGATATAGCTGTTCTTAAAGTAGACGCTGAAGGTCTTAAACCGGCGGTATTCGGAAGCAGTGACAGTCTTCAGATAGGTGATCCTGCTCTTGCAATAGGAAATCCTCTCGGCTTTGATCTTTTCGGAACACTTACAGTGGGCCATATTTCAGGTCTTAACCGTGAAATAGCTGTAAATGACAAGACGATGAAGCTTATACAGACAGACGCTGCTATAAATTCAGGAAATTCGGGCGGTCCACTTATAAATGACTGCGGTCAGGTAATAGGCATAAATTCTATGAAGATGTCTTCTTCATATTCATATGGTTCTGCTACTATCGAAGGTCTCGGATTTGCAATTCCGATAGATGAAGCAAAGAAGATAATCGATGATCTTATGGCAAACGGTTATGTAACAGGACGTCCACAGCTTGGAATGACTTTCAGAGATCTTTCAGAAGAAGGATATGCAGGTCAGAGCGGTGTAGTTGTTACTGAAGTTGTAAAAGACGGTCCGGCGTACAAATCAGGAATACGTAAAAATGATATAATCGTCGGAGCGGATGGTGGTCTGGTTGCATCACTTGAAGATTTCCTCGAAATTACCGAAGAATATGAAACAGGTGACACGATAAGACTTACTATTATAAGAAACAGAACATACTATGATGTTGATGTTGTTTTTGAAGATGTAAAACCACAGAGTTTTGAATAATAAAAAACGAATAAGTGCAGGTATCAGGCTGATATCTGCACTTATTCGTTTTTATTACTGATAAGTATGCTTCGGATAGCAAGAACAGCTGAACCTATTACAAGCATAGCCATTGTTATAAGCCATGCACAGGTTTCATTTCTCTTGGTATATATATCTTTTTTTGGAGTTACGCATATAATAAGTTTATCATCATATTCCTTATAGCAGACAAGAGATGATTTCCCTGATATCTTATGTGAAAGAGACTGTTTATCGGGTCTGAAATCTTCATAGGAAATCGGACATGGTGTATTGTTGAGTTTGGAATTTGTGTTGTAAATGTAGTTCTGAGTGTTTTTGTCAATTACAGCTGTCATAGTGATCGATGAAGATTCATCTTTTGGAAAAGAAAATGAAACATTTCCGTGGTTAAGAATTGTGTTTGAAAATCTGCATATAAGCAATCCGGGAGCGTCACGTCTTGAAACTGCAACAGTAAAGGAATATTTGTCATCAGCTATATATACATCTGAAAAATTTGATTTTCCGAGTCCGGGTGTAAAATATTCATCTATAGAAGACTGTTCATTTCCTGCTGATGTACTGAAAAGGATAAGTCCGTTCTTGTCAGAAAGACTTATTTCTTCAGCACCTATAGCGATACGAAGTTCTTCAAGTGCCATATCTTCTGCAAGTGTCATCGGAAATTGTGAGAGTATTACAGATATGGTCTTTACTTTTGATTCGTATTCTTTGCAGAGTTTTTCGATAAGTCTGCTGTATTCGGTTTCTGACTTTTCGATATTTTCAGCTGTGAGTTCTATGTGTTTTAAACTTGTTGTGACAGCATGGTTTTTTTCTACGACACCTATAGAATAGTAGGCGAGAAATATTACAAGTAAAGACAAAATGAGCGGTGCAATGATTATTCTGTAAGTTGAATTTTTCATTTGCATCGCTCCTTTTTATCATATATCAGTTGATGGGTTTACTATAAGACATTCTTTTGGAATATCCTTAACAGTTGAGTTTTCTTCCAGAGTACACAGTGTATTGTATTGTGTATACATTTTCTGCACACTGTTTTCGAGAAAATAGTAGTGCCAGATGTATGGTGCAAGAGGAAGAAGAATGAGTACTGTAAGTAGTGCAAATATTATGTTTTCGGAAAGTATAAAGATTCCGATGCATATAAAAAGAAGTATTGCAAACAGTACTGTAACTATAAGGTGTATAAATCTTTCGTGTTGCATAAATTGTATTTGTCTGAGATGTTCGGCTTTTAGTTGATTTATATCGGGTATGTTTCTGGTTTTTAGTAACCGGTCGATGTACTGAAGATAATTTGAAAGATATTTACGCATAAAACCCCTCCCTATATATACGTTTTATTTTGTTTCTTTTGCAGGTTCTGTTTTGGGTTCAAAAGCTTTTTCTAGCAACCAAGGAGTGAATATGCCAACGATACCAAGAATGATACTGATTATTCCTTCGGTGTTGAATTTGAATTCGGCAGGGAATATAGCCAGTATAGACCCCACTATGAGGCCAAGTATAAGAGCATATGTGCCTTGCTTGAATTTTGAAAGTAGCATTGAAATAAGTTTTGCTCCTGCGAGTATTCCGGCAACTGCACCGAGACCTATTGGTATAATAAGAGCAAAGTTAAGTGTGCTTATAGCTTCTGTTGCAGTTTCGTAAAGACCCATTATTGTGAGCATGAGAGAACCGCTTATACCCGGAATTATCATGGAAAATGCAGCGACTATACCACCGATAAATAACTTTAACGCAAGACCAAAGTTAAATTCTGTTTGGACAACACTTTCTGCAGTTCCGGAATTATCGATAATAAACATCACAATCATTACTCCGAGAGACAGAAGAAAAGGTATGATGTTTACAGGTTTAAATGATGATTCAGAAGTAGCTTCTTTCCATATCATTGGCAAACTTCCTATAACTATTCCGACAAGCGTCATTTTAGTTGCTACAGGAAAATTATCAAAAAGCTTTGTCAGTACAACGGAAGTGATAAATATACTAAGCAGGATACCTACACCAAGTGCTAACAAAAAGCCTATATTTTTTTTGAGTTTCTGAATATTTAGTGATATAGCATCAAGTAACTTATCGTAAATTTTCAGGATAACAGCCATAGTTCCTCCGCTAAATCCCGGAATTACGAATGCTAACCCTAATGCCATACCTTTTAATGCTGTAATGATCTTGTCCATGATTTCCTCCGATTTTAATTATAAAATAACACAATAATAATTATAGTATATAGTATCGGGGTTTGTCAACCACTTTAAAGGACTGAAATGTTATCGATACAATATTTTAACTGTTTGTTTGCTAAAAAAATCATGGAATATCATTTAGGTGATCTTTAAGAAGAATAAGGTCTGAAATATTGACCTCCGAGTCATTGTTTAGGTCGGCAAATCTTTCGTTTGGTATAGATTTTTTGCCGAGCATATGGTTTACTGCAAGAGCAAGGTCTACAGCGGTAACAACGCCATCATCGTTTATATCGCCGTAATATGGTGTGTATTTTACAGTCAGAGCTTTCATGCATACATTTCCCATATAAAACTGTACAGGAGTTTCATCATCACTCAGACCAGGAAAATAAGAGCGTTCATTTATGATGATATTTTTTTGTATTCCGTTTTTGCTTAGCATCAGGTCTGCCCAATCTTTGCCGTTACAGCTTACAAAACTTTCATTCTTTTTTGATTTGAAAATTATTGAGTTTATATTTCCGATATATTTGCCTGACTGGTTTTCGATATAATCTGCTGAAAGCAGTATACAAGCGTCTATCGGTACTGTGTGGACAGAGGACGGGTTTTTGATTTTTGCTACTATTGAAAAATAGTCACCTTTTTTTATGTGTGGTTTTTCATCGAGTTCTACTGTGTGATAACCGGGATACAGCATAGTACCTTTCTGCTGTGACAATACTGTTCCTGAGGTTGGTACAGAAGGATCTTCAAGGTCTGTATATACAAAAAGTTCGTATTCACAGTTTTCTTCTATAGTATAAAACGAGATGTCATATATATATTCGTCGTCGTCAGCTTTGAAAATATTTGCCATGTATCCTGTAGTGGAGGGATAAAAGTCATCTCCGTTTTCATCTTTGATATTTCGTATGTTGAGTACCATTGAAGGTGAGACTGATGTTGTCCAGCCGTATTCATCATACTGATAATCTGAATCATATATATTTTCGGAAATATCCGAATAAACAACTGCTTCACACATAGAAGTGTCTTCATAGGATATCCACATATATCCTTCATTACCCCATTCTTCACCCCAACTGTTTTTAGCAAGCCATGCACCGTCTTTTGACGGAATACAGTCTTTTTTAAAATTTGTTCTGCTGAAGTTGTCATCCCAGCCTACAAGGAGTACAGAATGATAGTTTGCATCAGTGTGACAGTTGTAGTTGTCATCATTATAGCATAAGGCAGATGTTTCGGGATTAAAGTATTTGTCACTGAGTGAACAGGTGACACATACAGCATTTTTGTCAAACAAAAACTTTTTTATGTAGTCAGTTTCAAATTTCTTTTTCTGTGATATCCATGGTGTTATATTGAAGATATTGCGTATGACATAATCGTTTTTTACTTTTCCTCCGCTTTCTACTGATGAGCGTATATTGAAGTTTTCGATGGCATTTGGATGAATGCCGTATTTTATGTCAGAGTCATAAGCCATTCCGTTTCCTGAAGTCAGGACTGCGGAAGATATGTAGTTTGACCCGCCTTTGTAGAAAAGTGAAAAAGGATCGTCGGGATCAATATTTTCAGGAAATTTATTTGCTCCCGTATATGCTGAATATGCAAGATACCATGGAGAAAAATTTCTTTTTTCCTGAATCTTTTTTAACTGAAGATTAATGGCATCAGTTGCTGTTATCGCCCAGCATGTATTGTATTCGCCTTGCGTAAAGACTTCTGTAGTTATATCATGCTCGGAAAGTCTGAAACTTTCGGGGAAATCTTCAGCATATACTTTTTGGCTTTGTTGGATAAATAAAACTGTTATCAACGCAAGTAACGGGAAAGCTAATTTTGTTTTTGTCGAAAAAATCATTTTTTCGCCTCTTTCATTTATGGTTCTGATACCTGAAAAATCATAAATTAATTTGTTAAGATGCTTTTAAGTTTTATAAAATCTGCAATATTTATATTTTCATCGGTATTCATATCTTTTTTATATAGCGGTATCTCATTTTCAGAGTAAGTACCTGTCATTATTTCCTGCATGATAAGCAGGTCAAAAATATCGATTTTGCCGTCTGAATTTACATCTCCTCTTATAACTTCAGAGCCAAATGCCTTTATACATACATTTCCGAGTGTAAGGTACTGAAAACCGCTCATAGCATTTGCAAAATTTAAATATTCGGGGTATTTGTATGTATATGTATCGCCGGCTATATCATTCCATTTGATCCCGTCGGCACTCGTGAAACTCTTGTTCTGTTCATTTGATGACGGCATATATACAAGGTTCGGAATAACTGTTCCTGTCTGGTCTTCTATATATATTATAGATGCCTCAGTTGCTATCATATACGGAGAAGTCGGATTTGTTATTTTTACTACAACAGAAAAATTTGAACCCTTTGATACTGATGCAGGTTTGTCAAGTTTTATTGTGTGATATCCTGCATATTTTTCTGTTCCCGATGCAGTGACAGCAAGTGTGCCACGGTCAGGTGTTTTTGAACCTAAAACATTTGTGTAAACTGATACTTCGTACTGAGCGTCAGGTTCGGTCGTATAGAATGAAACGGCTGTTATATCATCATCGGTGGTGGCAGTAAATATATTTGCCATATAACCTGTAGTACTTTTTTGCTGTGTATCAGCGCCGACAGATGTTATCCAACCCATATTGTCGTCATAGTAGTTGGTTTTATAAGTATGTCCGGGCTCACAAAAATAACAGGCAGCTTCACAAAGAGTCTGGTCTTCATAAGATATCCAGAAATATCCCTCATTTCCCCAGTCCTCACCCCAGCTGTTTTTTACAAGCCATGCGCCGTCGTTTTCAGGTCGGCTTTTTGAATTGAAGTTTTCACGGGAATAGTTGTCGTCCCAGCCTATAAGTGACACAGCATGAGATACACCTGCTTCAGGATCGGAGCAGTAGTGTGACGCAGTGGATTTATTATAGTATGCATTTGATGAATTATAAAATACCGAAACAGAATTGAGATCCATGATAAGTTCTTTAAGAAATGATATGGAATATTTATTGTGTTTTGATACCCATGGATGCAGATTGTAAATGTCCTGTACTTTATAATCGCTTGCATATTTGAGCGAGCTGTCAATAGTAAAAGAAGACTCATATGGTGCATTTTCTTCATAAGTTGCACCTATCCAGCGACTTAATATTGCGGCCGCAATTGTATTTGTCCCGCCACATTTAAATACGTTCTTGTTTGATGGGTAAAATACATCGTTTCCCGAAAATGTGAAATATGCAAGATGCCATTCGGATAAATCTATTTTATCTTCATAACGGTTCTTTAAAATCTGCGTTTCCAGTGATTCCATAGCACATATAGCCCAGCAAGTGCCATAATCTCCTTGTTCGCAAATCGGAGTTATAAGTCCGTAGTCACGAAGGTCAAAAGTTTCCGGAAAATCAGCAGTGCAGTCTTCGTCTGACGCTACTATTCCGGGCGTCACAATATCGGAAACGCTGAATCTTCCTGTTGCAGAGTCTGCAACAGAAGAAGGGAAAGCTGATATTATAGTATCGTTGCAGTAAGAAATTCCTGTAATGAACGTCATTGTCAGCAGAGATGCCATCAGACAAATTTTTTTAGTTTTTTTCATTTTGTTTTCCTCCCTGAGAGCTTGTATAAAGAAGAGAATTGTCCATATTTATATTATATAAAAAAAATTTGTTTTAATCAATAGTTATTTGTGATTTTTGTACGTTATTTTTTGCAGTTTAAATCTTTTTTTAGTCAAATTATTGATTTGAATTGATATATAAAAAAATAACGTATGTACTGGGAATATACATACGTTATTTTTGATTGGGTGATTAAATTATAAGGGGAAAATGAAAAAGTATAATCGGATTTTGACGGTATCCGACAAAAAAGTAAGAAATGGTAATAGATTAATTAATTTTAAGTTAAATAACCTTATGGTTTAATTATATAATTTAATCTTATAAATGTCAATAGTTTTTTGAAAAAAGGGGATTAGTTTTAAAAAATTGTTTGGATAAACATAAATATGCGGTTTATAAGAGGCGAAAACTTAAAAAATAAACAAATGATCGTCTACTTAAAATTATCGGTTTTTAAGTAAAATTTGAGCTTCTTGTATATAAGTTGAGCTATTATAACTGAAATTATATCTTTTGCTATAAACGGAGCTGATACAGTGATAAATGCATAAAGCAGAGAAGATGATGTAAGTAATGAAAATTGTATACAGCCTATAAGGTGCAAACAAATAACTCCTGATACTATTAATAATGCTTTCAACACTTTTTTATCTGTTTGTGTTGAAAGTCCGCACAAAAATGAAGTAATTATAAATCCCGATAAAAATCCGCCTGTAATTCCTGTCAATACAGACAGACCTCCTCTGAATCCGGAGAAAACAGGTATTCCAAAAGATCCGAGAATAATATATATCAGTACGGCAACGGCTCCTTTCTTTTTTCCTAAGATAAATCCGCCTAGTGAAACTGCAAAAGTCTGCATAGTTATTGGTACTCCTGAAGGAAGCGGTACGCTTATCAGGGAACAGACTGATATAATAGCTGTACATAGAGCAGTGTATGTAATAGAGAGAGTTTTTTTCATAGAGATTAAGCTTCCTTTGGATAAAATTTTTTTCTTAATAATTTTATCATATGACACACATAATGTCAACCTTAAATTTTAATTTTGAGTTGACAATCAACTTGAACAAATAATGAAAATTTACCCTTTTTTTGCTGATTATGTGTTATAATTTTTTCAGTGCTTTATTGTCATGTTGTATTTTTAGTATGAAGGAGAAATAAAGTTGGAAACAGTAAAAAAGTGCAGTGATAAAAGTTTTGTTTATTTGTCGATGCTGTGGCTTATAGAAGGTATTGTGGTAGGATTTGGCGCTATACTTCCCGGTGTTAGCGGAGGTGCTTTATGTGTAGCATTTGGAATGTACCGTCCCATTATTGAAACGGTAAACGGTCTTAGAGAGGGAATAAAGAAAAACGGAAAAATGCTCGGAATATTTATTATAGGTGTAATTATAGGTTTTGTCGGATTATCAAAACTTGCTTCATGGCTTCTTGAAAAGAATGCTGTTGTGATAACCTGTATGTTTGTAGGTTTTATTCTTGGTACGATACCTGAGTTGTGGCATGATTCGGGCGAAAAAGGAAGAAACAGAAATTCATATATATCTATGATTTTGGGATTTTTAGTGATGATGGTTATACTTATACTTCTTAAAACCTCATTTTCTTTAAATATTTCTCCCGGAATATCCGGATATTTATTGTGCGGAGCATTATGGGGGTTAAGTTTTATAGTACCGGGTTTAAGTTCATCTTCTCTTCTTTTATTTTTCGGTTTGTATCAGCCGATGCTTGAAGGAATATCTTCATTTAATTTTGCTGTATTGATACCTCTTCTGTTTGGTCTTATAATATGTGTTCTTTTGCTTTCAAAAGGTGTTGGATATGCATATAAAAAATATTATTCTGCTGTGTCACATGGTGTACTTGGGATAATTGTGGCTACAGCGATAATGATAGTTCCATTGTCTGATGATATAAATATTGCGGTAAAGGGCATCTTTATCATTATAGGAGCAGTTATTTCATATATTATGACACGCATCTGCGACAGTTTGCGTAATAAAACTTCACAACCATAAAAAAATTCCTGCTGGATTTCATATTATGATTTTCAGCAGGAATTTTTTATGTTTTTTTAGTTCTGGATCAGTTTTTTTCTGTAATCTGCAGGTGACAGACAAGCGTATTTTCTGAACATTCTTGAAAAGTGTTCAGAGGAGTTATAACCACATTTTTCTGCGATCTCAAAAACAGGTGTGTCGATGTCAGACAGCAGTTCCATTGCGTACTGCATTCTTGCGGTATAAACGTCATTCATACAGGAAGTTCCGAACAACTGTCGATAGAGCTTGTTGAGATATCCTACAGAAAGACCGAGGTCTTTTGAGATTTGAGGCATAGACCACTGAACACCGGGATTTGCGTATATTTCTTTTCGAAGATCATACAGATTTTTTTCATATGGGATATAGATCTGGTCTTCATTTGTTTTGCTGTAGTTGTTAAGGTATAGCAGAATGACCATAAGAATGTTGTGGTATACTTTTTCGTTATCAATTTTGGGATCATTATAAAGTTTGCAGGCGAGATTCATTGATGTGGTCAGTGTGTCATCGTCACCGAGAAGTATAGGACGGTTTACCGGAAGTTCGAGTTCATCAAACATCTCTCTTTCTCCCGGAGCAAGCTGAAATCTTATCCAGTCGTCCATGTAAGGTTTTCCATTGGCGAAAAGGGCATGCGGTACGCATGAATCGATGATAAATGCGGTATTAGGCGAAACATGATATGTTTTATTATCTATTTTTACTATACCATCTGTCTGTACAAGTAAAATCTGAAGTCCGTGATATCCGTTTTCTCTGACTACAGAAAAAGATTCATCATGTTGCCAGTGATAGCCGGCCAGTGAAATTGTCATAAATACAGATCCTTTCGTATAATTATTATTGCCTTGCATATGCCTGAATTTTTTGCGCATGTGCATTTTGGCTGATATCAAACAAAAAATATATTTTTTGTTTGGTATATGTGTTGACATACAATCATTTAATATTATTATAGCATAAAATATAGTTTTGGGCAAGATATTCAAAAACATCATGAACAAGTTCAAATTATTCATTGATATAAGTCAAATGTATTAGTATAATATATGTGAAGATACAGATAACCGGTTATAATCTTTATCTATTTAGCGACAATTTTATACATTGTTTGGCAATAGTGTTTATTTGGTGAAAGGGAGAATTAAGATGTCAAATGTTTTTAAGCGTATAGTTTCCGCAGCTACTGCACTTCTTGTTACAGCAGCTTCAGGAGCTGTACTTTCAGGTAATGATTCGGTTATCGCACAAGCAAAATATGGTACGGGCAAAAATGTTGTTGAAAATCTTAACAGAGGTATTTCAGCTATAAATACAGGTAAGGGAATGCTTGTAAGCTGGAGATTCCTTGCAAATGACAGCGATAATGCTGAATATAAACTCTATCGTGACGGTACACTTATTTATACAAGCAAGGCCGGTGAAGCAACTTGTTATCTCGATAAGAGTGGCGGCAGTAACTCAAAATATAAGGTAGAATACATTTCAGGCGGAAAAGTTGTAAATTCTGAAAATTGTAATTTTACATCAAATAAAAATTACTTCGATATTCCGATCACTCCTCCTTCAGGCTCATACAATGCAAATGACTGTTCTGTAGGTGACGTAGACGGTGACGGTACATATGAAATCTTTTTGAAGTGGGACCCTTCAAACCAGAAGGATAACTCACAGGAAGGTGTTACAGGAAATGTTTACATTGACTGTTACACAATTCAGGGTAAGCGTCTCTGGAGAATAGACCTCGGAAAAAATATCCGTGCAGGCGCTCACTATACACAGTTCCTCGTTGCAGACTTTGACTGTGACGGTAAGGCTGAAATGACCTGTAAGACAGCTGACGGTACAGTTGACGGTACAGGTAAAGTAATAGGTGATAAGAGCAAGGACTACAGAAATAACAAGGGATATATCCTTTCAGGTCCTGAATACTATACACTTTTTGAAGGTGCTACAGGTAAAGCTCTCGATACAGTTGAATACGCTTTCCCAAGAGGAAAGGTAAGTGACTGGGGCGATAACTACGGTAACCGTGTAGATCGTTTTAACGGTGCTGTAGCATATCTTGATGGTGTAAAACCTTCAGCTATTTCGGGAAGAGGTTATTATACAAGACTTACTGCGGTTGCTTATGATGTTGTAGATAAAAAGTTGGTAGTTCGCTGGAAATATGATTCCGGTAATGATCCGAAGAAGGGGTATCACAACGGAAATCACAACTGTATGGCAGCTGATGTGGATAATGATGGTAAGCAGGAAGTGTGTTTTGGTTCAACTACGATAGATGATAACGGAAAGCTTCTATGGTGTAATAATCAGGGACATGGTGATGCTATGCACCTTGGTGATTTTCTTCCTGACAGAGCAGGTCTTGAACTCTGGATGTGTCATGAAAACAGTCCTTACGGTGTTTCACTTATAGACGCAAAAACAGGTAAAAATATTTTCCACAAAAATCACTCAAAGGATACAGGACGTGCATGTTGCGGTAATATTCTTGCAAGCAATCCGGGTGCAGAATTCTGGGGTGCTACAGGAAATGATATATTCAATGCCAGCGGTAAAACTATAGCAACAAACAAACCTGCACAGAACTTCATGATTTACTGGGACGGAGATCTCGAACGTGAAATTCTTGATGGTACTAAGATCGATAAATATGTAAGCACAAGCAAAATAAACAGACTCCTTACAGCAGACGGTTGTGCTGCAAACAACGGTTCAAAGAACAATCCGGGTCTTGCCGCTGATATCCTCGGTGACTGGCGTGAAGAACTTGTTGTAAGAACAAGTGATAATAAACACCTCAGAATTTATTCTACATCTTATGAAACAAAAGTACGTCTTACAACTCTTATGCATGACGTTCAGTATCGTACACAGGTAGCTGGTGAACAGAACTGTTACAATCAGCCTGCACACCCAAGCTTCTATCTCGGTTCAGATGAAAAGCTTCCTGAAAGACCGGCTGTAACAATCAAGGGTTCAAGCACAGGTACAGGTAATAATACACCGTCAGATCCTCCTGCAACAACAGAACCACCGGTAATTACTACTGTAACAACAACCGCTCCCCCGGTAGTTACAACAGGTGCTCCTGATACACAGACAGGACTTACAGATGGTGCTGTATATAAAATAAAGAACGCAAAGAGCGGACTTTATCTTGATGTTCTTGAAGGCACACCTGCTAACTCCACAAATGTTCAGCAGTGGGCAGGCAATGAAACACGTGATTCTATTTCATGGCAGCTTCAGTCAGCAGGAGACGGTTATTATTACTTAGTTTCTCAGGTTGGCGACAAGTCGTTTGCTCTTGACGTAAGCGGAAAGAAAACAGCAGATGGAACAAATATCGAGATCTACACAATGAAGAAGGGCGAGAACCAGAAGTTTAAGCTTGTTCCTAATGCTGATGGTACATTCAAGATACTGACAAAGATATCAGGCGATAAATCTTGTGTAGAAGTAGAAGACGGAAGCACTCAGCAGGGTGCAAATGTTCAGCAGTGGCAGGTAAACAATTCTGCTCAGCAGAACTGGATAATAGAAACACTTGACGGAAAACAGGTAGTTCCTTCAGGCGCAGTAGTAACACAGGCTACAACACAGGCACCTCCTGTAACTACAGTAACACAGCCTGCTCCGCAGACATCAGCAACAACAGTTTCAACAACTGTTGCAACTTCAGCTCCTGTACAGAATATGGTATATGGTGATATAGACCGTAACAACGTTGTAGATCTTTCAGACCTTACAAAACTTAGTCTGTACCTCCTCAAAGATACACAGTTAAACGGAGATTCATACAGAGCTGCTGACGTAGATGCAAACGGCACAGTTGATATTGCTGACCTTGCATTCCTCAAACAGTATATTTCAAAAGACAATGTCATTTTGGGTGCTCATTAAGAACCATACAGATATAAAAAAACATTCCTAGACAGAACAGACCGGTAAGTTTTAATGCTTATCGGTTTGTTTTGTGTGTGACTGATGTATTACAATTTTTGTATTCATAGGTCAGTTATAGAATAACATGAATGTCAACCGTATTAAATAAAAAACGGGTGACAATTTTAAAATAAAAATGTTGACATATTTTTATGGACGTGATATAATATAAAAGTCGTCAGGTGAGAGCTAAAAACAAACGACGAACTGAATAAAAACTGGGGTGTCGCCAAGCGGTAAGGCAGTGGACTCTGACTCCACCACTCGAGGGTTCAAATCCTTCCACCCCAACTCAATTGATAAAGTGTTGATACGATATGTATCGATGCTTTATTTTTTGCCTTTATGATATTAGTCAATAGTGTTAATAAAAATACAATAGTATTATTGATTACTAAATTAATAGGCATGATGTTGTAATGTTTAGTTGAAAATCTATTTTTAAAACGATTTTTTTTGTTTTATGTGTTGACTTTTGATGGTCATTGTGATACTATTGTTTTAACTATTTTCAGCAAGAATTCCCCCACCTCTAAGGTGGGGAATGAATTGCGCCATTTTCATCACTTGACAATAGTAACATAATATGATAAACTGAAATCAATTAAATATTATTGTGCATTAAAACATATAAGGAGCAAAAAGGAAGTGAAATTTTGGCGAACAAAGCATATAAATTCAGAATATATCCAAATGAAGAGCAAAAAGTTTTATTTGCCAAAACATTTGGTTGTGTCAGATTTATATACAACCAAATGCTAGCTGATAAAATAGAATATTATAAAGAAACAAAGAAAAAACTGAATAACACTCCTGCACAATATAAAACTGAATTTGAATGGTTAAAAGAAGTAGATAGTCTTGCTCTTGCAAATGCTCAGATGAATTTGCAGAAGGCATACAATAACTTTTTTACTAACCCCAAAACAGGATTTCCAAAGTTCAAAAGTAAGCATAAGAACAGAA